>SLMC01000074.1 GCA_007133745.1 Kiritimatiellia bacterium | reverse complement strand
GGCGCGGGGGAGAGGGGGGAAAGAGGGATGAATAAAGAGCGGCGCGTCCTGCCAGATCAACGTCTGCCTCTACCGGGACAAGCCCGGTAGGCGGCTCGATTCCACCGGGCGTGTCAGCTTTGCGTTGATGGCCAGCTAAACTAAGCGCCATTCATGTCTGACCGTATCAACGTCTGCCTCTACCGGGACAAGCCCGGTAGGCGGCTCGATTCCACCGGGCGTGTCAGCTTTGTGCCGGCGGGTCGAGTGGAACGACCAGCACAGGGCAGCGGGCCTGATGCACCACCTTCGAGGCCACATTGCCAAAGAGCATTCTGCCAAACGCAGTATGACCATGTCGACCGAGAACGATCAAATCCACGGCGTTGGCTTCGGCGAATTCGAGAATGCGCACATAGTCTTTGCCGACCGACATTTCGACACGAAAGGTAATGCCATCCGGAACGAGCGGCCGATAATCGCGGTCGATTTTCTCGTCGATATCGTGTTTGGCCTTTTCGTCAACATCATCGACTTCGTAAATATAGGTCTTCCAGAATTGGGCTTCGGGTTCGGGTATGACGTGCAGAAGAATCAGTTGACAACCCGGCCGCCGACACGCCATGTCCACGGCATACCGAAACGCATGATCGGCATTCTCGGAAAAATCGGTGCAAAACAGCAGTTTAGTGTACGGACTGGGCGGCAGCCCGCGATTTTCAGATACAGAGTTCATTCGTGTCTCCTCGGGCGGCCTTCGGCCGCAACTAAAGTTATTCCGGCCTCTGTGCAATCTCAGGGTTTTCGGGAGTGAGAGAATATCAATGGTTTCAGGTTTCGGGTTTCAGGTGTCAGGGTTTAACATGCTGCATCCCAATGCGATGTTTCCCTGAAAACTGAACACTGAAACCTGTTCTCTCAACGTTTCTTCAGATTTCAGGTTTTATCCCTCAGCCCTTGCTTTTCGCTTCCAACATTCCACTTTTCCAATATTCCATCATTCCCGGCGTTATGGGATGATACTGATTCTAATTCAATAGATTGGGCAGCCACAGCGTTAGATTCGGGAACGCGATCAGCAGAATGGCGGCCACGATCAACGCGCCCAAAAACGGGAGCGCGCCGCGAAACACCGTTTGCAGCGGAATATCGCGCTCCATGCCGCTGACCACATAGACGCACACGCCGACCGGCGGCGAAATAACGCCCATTTGCGTGACAATCACCACGATAACTCCGAACCAGATCGGGTTGTAGCCCAGCTCGACGACCACGGGATAAAAGATCGGGATCGTCAGCAGGATCAGAGCCAGCGCATCTACGAAACAGCCGGCGAACAGGTAGAAAAGAATTACGAGCCCCATCACGCCCCAGGCCGGAAGCGGCAGCGCGCCCAGCCAGGCGGCGAGCGTGAAGGGTATGCGCGTAATGGCTAGAAACCGTCCGAAAATCATGGCGCCGGCCACGATGACAATGACCATGCAGGATGTGCGCACGGTCTCTCTGAGCGCCTGAAATAACGCTCGCCGAGACATCCGTTTCCGAGCCACGGCTACGACCAGGCTGCTCAAGGCGCCGATCGCCGCCGCTTCGGTCGGGGTGAAGAATCCCATGAACATGCCGCCCATGACGATAAAAAAAATGATCAGCGTTTCGGAAACGCCAGTCAGCGATTTGAATTTTTCCGTCCAGGACGACGCCGCCGCCGCCGGTCCCAAATGCGGGCGCAGTCGGCAGTTGACGTAAATGGTCAGGCAGAACAGGCCCGCCACCAGCAGACCGGGCACAATGCCGGCAATAAACAGTTTGCCGATGGACTGTTCGGTCATGATCGCATAGACGATGAACACGACGCTGGGTGGAATCAGCATGCCCAGACTGCCGCCTGCCGCGACGGAGCCGCTGGCCAATTCCATATCGTAGCGATAACGTCGCATTTCGGGAATGGCGACCGTGGCCATGGTCGCCGCCGTGGCCGGTCCCGATCCGCAGATGGCGCCGAACGCGGTGCATGCGCCCACGGTCGCCATGGCCAGTCCGCCCGGCAAGGGCCCCAGCCAGTGATAGGCGGCGTTGTACAGTCGTCGGCTGATCCCGGCATGAAACGCGATTTGTCCCATAAAGACGAAGAGGGGGATGACCGTGAAGCTGTAGTTGGAAAACGTGTCGTACAAGTTGGCGGATACCATGCTGAACGCGGCTTGAGGGGTTGTAATCAGCGCAAAGCCCAAGACGCCGACCGCCGCCATGGCGAATCCGACCGGCATGCTGGCCATCAGCAGAACCAGCAGAATCACGATGCCTAAAATGCCGACCTCCAGCGGGCTCATGGTTTGATCATCGCCTTTCCGGGATTCAGAAGGTTGTGCAGGATGACGCCCACTGTGACCGCGCAACAGAAGGCGATCATATAGGGGACCCAGAAGACCGGCCATTGCAGGGTGGGGGTGACTTCGCCGCTGGCGCGCAAGGAAAGACCGTAGCGGACGCTTTGCCAGGCGATCAGCGCGAACAGCGCCATGCCCAGGCTTCGAATCAGGGCGTCCACGCCTATGCGCCCGAGACGGCCCAGCTTGTGGAAGAAGTACTCGATGGCCACGTGACCCTTGATGGCGGTGGTATAGGGTATGGCGCAGGCCACGGCCACGGCGCCGGCGATGCGCACCATGTCGAATGTGCCGGTCACGGGCCGATACATCAGGCGCATGGCCACATCCAGCGCCGTGATCAGCATCATGAACAGCACGGCCGCCGCCGATACCCAAGCCAGCCCGACCACCGTTTTCCGCAAAACGACGATCCAAAGGCTTTTCGGGAATCGTATCATAATCCGGTCGGCCCTTTGCCGGTTTCCCGGGGGTTCATTGGCCATATTCCATCTCAGTCGGACTGCGGAGCGGACACGCTCGTGACGGGCGTAGGCCATGCGAAGCCTGTTCCGCGTCCGGTACTTCTCCACGAACGCACAAACCCACGAACGCACGTTATACGACATCCGTTGGACTATTGAGCCAGTCGCGTCTGGATATCCTGCAGGAACGCGCGGCCGGGCAGGCCGGCGGCCTCGGCGTTTTGGACGTATTCTTCGAGAATATTTTCGACCGCCTTGCGCCAGGCATCGAGCTCTTCGGCCGGCAACGCAATGATTTCGCGGCCCAGTTCCTTTACGAATTCGCGGCCTTCCTCGTCGGCCCGATCCCAGGCCGCGCCATGCTTGTCAACCCATTCGGCGCTGACTTGCGTGACAATCTCCTGAATGTCGGCGGGCAGTTTGGCCCAGGAATCCTTGTTCATAACAACGAACATGGCGGTCGTATAGCCGATTACGGACGTATCGGTCACCGACTCGATGACCTCGCCCTGTTTCCAGCCTTTCAGCGTTTCGATCGGGCAGAGGGTGGCTTCCACCACGCCCTTTTGCAAGGCTTCGTAGGTTTCCGGCTGCGACATGGCGACCGGAACGCCGCCCAGGCTTTCCACAATCTTGGCGGACAGCCCTGTGCCGCGAATTTTCAGGCCTTTCACGTCGGCCAGCGCGCGGACCGGCTTGCGGGAGGCCAGGATGCCGGGTCCATGCGCATGGATATAGAGCAGATGCGTATCCTGTAGTTCGGCCGGCTGATGTTTCATGGCCAAATCGGTAGCAATGCGCGTAGCGGTTTTGCCGTCCGGATAGCCCATAGGCAGATCGAGGCCTTCCATCAGAGGGAAGCGACCGCGACTATAGGCGAAACAGCTCATGCCGATAT
>SLMC01000196.1 GCA_007133745.1 Kiritimatiellia bacterium | reverse complement strand
TTTGGCGGCGGCGCGGGCGGGCAAGCATATTGTTTGCGAGAAACCGCTGGCAACCCGCGTCGAGGACGCGCGCGATATCGTGGACGTGTGCTCGCGCGAAGACGTCAAGCTGTTCTACGCCGAGGATTGGTGTTTCGCGCCGGCCCTGAAACGGTTGATTTCAATTGTCGAAGAGGGCGCCATTGGCGAGATCGCCTACGTCAAGGCCAAGGAAGCCCATTGCGGCACCCACAGCCCGTTCGCCAAGAACGCCAAAACCTGTGGCGGCGGTTCTTTGATTCATCTGGCGATTCATCCCATTGGCTGGATTCTGCATTTGCTGTCCGACAACGGAAAGAACAAAGTCGTCGAGGTCGTCGGCAAAACCAACGGCGGCGGCTCCGACAATTACGTGCACAAGGACAATACCGGCGAAGATTGGGCCGTGGGCATCATGAAATTCGCCAACGGTCAGCACGCCTTTGTCGAGGGCAATTACGTGACGGTGGGCGGCATGGACGACAAGGTCGAAATCTACGGGACGGAAGGGCTGGTCAAGGCCGACTTGACCATGGGCACCTGTCTTGACGTTTACAGTCGGCCCGGCTATGCCTATGCCTTGGAAAAAACGGACAATACGCTGGGCTGGACCCGGCCGGCCGTAGACGAGTTCTACAATCTGGGCTACGTTCATGAACTGGCCTATGTCGTAGATTGCATCCTGAAAAACGAATCGCCTATTTACGGCGCCAGCGGGCCGGCCGGCGTGGCCTGTCTGGAAATCGTGGACGCCATGTATCGGTCCAATCAGGAAGGCCGCACGATCCGGGGCGAATGGTAGGGGCAGGGCGCATGTTTACGGGACTGATCGAAAAAACAGGCCTTTTGGAAAAACGCGAAACGCGTGGCGCGGCCGCCGTTTTGACTGTTGCGCACAGTCTATGGGACGCACCCTGCCGCATTGGCGACAGCATGGCGGTACAGGGAGCGTGCCTGACCATTACCCGTGTAGAATCCGACCGATTCTCATGCGACGCGCTGCAGGAGACTCTGACCCGCACAACGCTTGGCCGGATGCCGCGAGGCTCGCCTGTGAATCTGGAGCGAGCCCTGCGGGCCGGCGACCGCATGGGCGGGCATATCGTTTCCGGCCACGTGGACAGTATCGGCCGGGTCGAGGATGCGACGTTTACGGGGGACGATTGGATTCTGAGGATATCGTGCGGCCCCGAACTCGGCGCGTTGCTGGCGCCCAAGGGGTCCATCGCCTGCGATGGCGTCAGCCTGACCGTCGTCGACGCGCTGCCGAACGGATTCACGACGCATGTCATCCCGCATACTTGGTCTGTTACGACGCTGAACAGCTTGCGGCCAGGGTCCGCCGTCAATCTGGAAGGCGATCTGCTCGCGAAATACGTCCGGCAGGCGGTCGCCAGCTACATGAAAAGCGCCGAATCGGATGCGACAGGCGGATTGACCGAGGAAAAAATTCGTCAGGCCGGATTCTGACGCGATGATCGCATGGAAAAAAACGTTTGCGTCCGCTTTTGTCGCCCAGGTATTCTCCATCCTTGGCTTTTCGTTCGCGTTGCCCTTTCTTCCCTTCTTCATTGCCGATCTCGGGGTCGAAGACAAAGGCGAACAGGCCTATTGGGCCGGGATCACGCTGGCGTCGGCTGGACTGACCTTTGCTATTTTCGCGCCGATCTGGGGCGTATTGGCCGATCGCTACGGACGGAAAATCATGGTGTGTCGCTCCATGTTCGGAGGCACGGCGGTTTTGCTGCTCATGTCCATGGTGCAAACGGTAGGCCAACTGGTGGCTTGTCGTCTGGCTCAAGGGGCGCTGACCGGCACCATGGCGGCCAGCGTTGCGCTGGTGGCGAGTGTCGTCCCTCAAAAACGAAGCGGGTTAACGCTGGGCATGATGCAGGCGGCGGTGTATATCGGCGCGACCATCGGCCCGTTTTTCGGCGGCATCGTCGCGGACGCCTTCGGCTATCGCGCCAGTTTTCGGGCCGGCGCTTTGCTTTGTCTGCTTGGCGGTCTTTTGGTTCAGTTCGGAACAAACGAGAATTTCGTTCGCGAAGAGGTGGAGAACGAAAACAGCCGCGCATCCAGTTTCAAGGACATCCTTCTGCTGAAAGGTTTTTTTCTTGCGGTAACCATCAAGTTCGGAGTGCATTTGAGCAATACGCTGATCAATCCGTCGTTCCCGCTCGTGATCAAGGACATAGTCCCGGCGTCCGTCAACATTAACAGTATTGCCGGCACGGTGATGGCAACTGCAGCATTGGCCGGCGCCTTTTCGGCGGCGTTTCTTGGCCATGCCGGAGATCGGATCGGGAAACGGCGGGTGCTCGTCGGTTGCTGTCTGATCGCCTGCCTGGCATCGGTCGGCCATTTCTTCGCACGCAATCTCAACCATCTTTTTGCGGCGCGCATTCTGTTCGGTCTGGCCGTCGCAGGCATGCTGCCGGCCGCGAACGCCATGATTCACGCCGTCATCGATGCGCGCTCGATCGGCAAAGCCTACGGACTGGCCACCTCGATCAGTGTCGTAGGCATTGCGGTGGGTCCGTTTTTAGGAGGCTATCTCGCGAAAAACGCCGGATTGCGCATGCCGTTTCTCGCAACCGCCGCCATGCAGGTTCTGCTGGCCGTCATGGTGCTCGTGTGCTTTCGATCTAAACGTCGATTTGTTTGACATCCTCGCCAAGCTCCGTTACTTTTTCCGGGAAACGATACGTGAAGAACAGACATACCGGGGCAGGGAAGGGGAGACATCGTGAATCGTACCATTGAAACACTGTTGGCCGTCCAGGACTACGACAGCAAAATTCGTCAGGCGGAAAAGGAAATGCGCGACATTCCGGCCCGCAAAGAGGCGCAAGTTGCGCGGCTGAACGGGCACAAGGCCGACGTGGAACAGGCGCAGGAGAAGCTGAAAGCCGAGCAGGCGGGCATCAAGAATCTCGAATTGGAGATTGCTGCGAAAAAGGAAGCGATCGTCAAGTTGCGTACGCAACAGTTCTCGTTAAAGACGAATCAAGAGTTTCGCGCCATGGACGAGGAAATTGCCGGTGTCGAAAAGCACATTGCCGAGATCGAAGATCGCGAACTGGCGGCGATGGGTCGCATGGAACTTTTGAAATCCGATCTGCGGACAACCGAAGACGCGCTCAAGGACGAGGAAAAGACGGTGCAAGCGGATGTTGCGACGTTGGACGAACGATTGAAGTCGGCTACAGCCACCGTCGAAGCGCTACGGCAAGAGCGGGAAAAAGCCGCTGCGGCTGTCGAGGATAAAGACTGGCTGGCTCGCTACGTCCGCATTTTCGAACGCAGGGATTATGCGATCGTTCCGCTCAGAGAAGGCGTGTGCACGGGGTGTCAAATGCAGGTTCCGCCCCAAACAGCCCAGGACGCCAGAAAATCGGATAAAATTGTCGCTTGCGACCATTGCGGGCGCCTGCTACATTGCTGACGGTTGGTCTGGGCGATCGGTCGCTGCGACGCCATGCGCGCCGCAGAGGAAAGTCCGGACTCCGCAGGGCGGGATGTCCCCGGTCGACCGGGGAGGCTCTTCGCGCAAGCGAAGGGGACGGAAAGCGCCACAGAAAACATACCGCCGCGATCCGTGCGCAAGCGCGCTTTCGCGGCAAGGGTGAAATGGCGGTGTAAGAGACCACCGGGTTGTCCAGTAATGGCGACCGCATGGCAAGCCCCATCCGGAGCAAGATCGAACAGAAAAC
>SLMC01000403.1 GCA_007133745.1 Kiritimatiellia bacterium | reverse complement strand
GGTTGGCGATCAATCATCTTTTGGAACAGGGCATAGCTTTAGCGCCTTAATCACGCCGTCCTGCCGAAAAAAAATTGGAGGCGTGATTGTTTGTGAGTGTGCGGGTGCGTGAGTGTGTGGGTGAAAACTCACATACTCACAAACCCACACACTTGGGTTGCGGGCGACAGCCCGCCTTGCGGGCTTTCTCATGCCACCGGTTCCACCGGTGGCGCTGATTCCAACCGCTGTAGGGAGCGGGCGTGCTCAACCGAGCGCGGCGAGCAGGCGTTGGTCCACGGCGGTCCAGTCGTATGTCTTGCGGACATAGGCCCGCCCGTTGGCGGCCAGCGTTTGAGCGAGGGTCGGATGGTCCAGCAGCAGGGTCAGCTCCTCCTCGAATTCAGGATAGTTGCCGAACCACAAGCCGCCGCCGCTTTTCCGACACTGATCGACCAGCACAGCGCTGGCCGACTGGACCAGGGCGGACGTGCCGGCCAGCCAGGATTCGAGCAGCACGATACTCAGGCTCTCGTTGCGGGACGGATGGCAGAACGCCAGCGCGCCGGCCATGATTTCGCGTTTTTCCTGTTCGGACACGAAGCCCGCGTCCAAAACGCTGTCGGCGCATTCGGCGGGTATGTCCACAGGTCCCGACCCGGTCAGAACCAGCATGATATCGCGGCCCGTACGCTGGCGGAAGGCGGTGAAATAATCCAGCAGCAACGGGGTGCCCTTAAGCGGTTCGCGGCGGCCGCAATAGGCCAGGTAGGGTTGGCGAATGTCGCGCCGCCGGGCGAACGCGCCGGGATCGGCCTCGAACGGATCGAGGCCCATTCCCACGACCGTGCCGCGCTCGGCGGGAAAACCGAACAGGCGTTCGGCCAGGGCGCGTTCGGGCTCCGTGTTGAACATCGCCCCGCGCACCCTCGAAAAAAGCTCGCGGGTGGCGGCAAACTTGGCGAACGGCTCGTCGTGAAGGCAGGGAACGAGCATCGTCTTGTCGGAGGCGATTTTGGATGCGGCATGAATCAGTCCGAACAGGTAGGGTCCCGCCACAATGCGGTCGTAGCGATCGGCATTGTCGTGAAGGTGCTGACAGAGCGCCGTGCTGTTGACGCCTTCGGCCAGCCAGACGTTTTCGAGTTCGCGCCGGGCGGGGCGGCGGCACAATGCGTTTTGCGCGCGCAGAAACGCCGTTTCGTCGCGGTCGTCGACCGGAAAGAAAAACGTGTCGAGTCCGTCCATGTCGCGCCGGCCGGGCGGCAGCGTGTTCGCCCAGGTGAAATGGTCGGTGGCGCAGGTCGTCAGGAACGTCGCCTCGATGCCCAGCGTCCGCATGCGCCCGGCCAAGGCCTTGAGCAGGGTCTCCGCCCCGCCCAGCGCCGTCCCGTCCGCGAAACGCGGGCAGACAAAAGCCACATGGGAAAGCGAAGCCATGAAAAGTCCTTAGCATCCCATAGGCATGGGAATGTTGGAATACTGAAACATTGGAATGACGGGTATCATTGCAAATCAGACGGCTGCCTATTAGCGTTAGGCTTTGCGCCCATCTCGCATTGCATCTTTTCCAGTTCCTCGATTCGTTTTTCGAGCGCTTGAATGCGATCGCGATAGCGGTTTTCCATGCTGTCGATGGCCGAAAGGAGCAGACCGTTGACCTGGTTCTGTTGCGACCATAGGCGATAGGTGTAGAATTTAAGGGCTTTCCAAACGAGTCGCTTGAAACCGACGAAGACACGGGCCAGCCGGGTGCGGCGTTCGAGAATTTCGAAATCGTTGATATCCACGAAGACGGCGTCGCGCAAACACTCGAGATAGAAGGCCAGAAACGACTCGTCGTCCTTGAGCGCCGCCAGATTGGTGCGCTCCGCTCGCGCCACCCGAGCGTCCGCATAAAGATTTTGCTTCATCTTTTCGGAGACGGTGGCATGCACACGGGCCACGATGGCGTCGACATCCGCGCCGGGTGCGCCGATTTCAAAGAGGGCGTCGTTCATGGGAAACGATGAAAAAGATGTTCATGGTGGAGGTAAGGGGAGTCGAACCCCTGACCTTCTGAATGCCATTCAGACGCTCTAGCCAACTGAGCTATACCCCCACTTAGGCAAATAATGGGGTCCGTATTAGCACGCCGCGTCGAGGCTGTCAACAGTTATTCCGATGTTTCACAAGCCGAAGGGCGCATCTGCGTTTCGTTGCAGTTATTCACGATCCCACCGGCTTTATGCCGGTGGGTGAAGAAAGATTGTGTTGTGGTGGCCTTTCTCTTTCTCAACGTTTTCCTCCACCGACACAAGGTCGGCGGGCGGGTCGGCGCAAGAAATCGCAGATGCGCCCTTTCGGACTGCCATTCGGATAAACACATTGACATCGGATGCGGTATTCGATATGCGTTTATGTTCATAACGGTTGCATTGCGGAGCGTTGTTCCATGACGTTAAACGAATCATTCGACGTATTGATCGCCATTGTGCGAGATGTTTGTCGCGCATATTACGGCGAACGCTTGATTTCCCTGGCCATCTTCGGTTCCGTCGGACGTGGTTGCGCGCACCCGGGATCGGACTTGGATTTTCTGCTTGTCGCGGACGATCTGCCGCGCGGTCGCCTGAAACGCATGGACGAGTTCTTGCTGGCCGAAAAAGAAATAGAGGCTTGGTTGCAGACCCATTGGCATGACGGAGAAAAACCTCGCTTGTCGCCAATCCTCAAAAATCGAACTGAGATCGAGGCCGGATCGCCCCTGCTTTTGGACATGACGCAAGACGCCCGCATCGTATTGGATCGGCACGGTTTTTTGGCCGCTCGTCTTTCCAGGCTGACCGCTCGACTGCGAACACTGGGCGCCTGCCGCGTTTTTCGAGGCAATGCCTGGTGGTGGGATTTGAAACCGAACTTCAAATCCGGGGAGGTGTTTTCCCTGTGACCAATCTTTCGCTAGCGCAAAGCTATCTGCACAAGGCCCTCGCCCGAATGAAACTTTTGCCCGTGCTTTTCGGAGAACAAGATTATTCGGATGTCATCCGCGAAGCGCAGGAGATCGTCGAGCTGAGCCTGAAAGGCATGTTGCGCCAAGTCGGAATCGAACCGCCGAAGTGGCACGATGTCGGTGGCCTGCTCGTCGATCACCGCGAACGTTTAGCGCCTGAAACGCCTGAAACTCTGGAACGGCTTGCCGGCATTTCAAAGTGGCTGCGCAAGGAGCGGGAACTGTCGTTTTACGGCGACATTGACTTCATCCCGGACGAAGAATACGATGAAGCGGATGCCGAACGCGCCATGACGGACGCCGACTTCGTTGTTGCCGCCGCGCAAAGACTTATAGAACATGCGCGCTGACGCGTCAATGGCCGGGCTAACGGGAATGGCGCTAAGTTCAGACTTGACCTCGCCGGAAAATAAGTTGGCACTTTTTCAAATTGTAGCACGGGCATCTTGCCCGTGTTTCCCCGAAATATTCCATGGGCGGGACGCCCATGCCACTAAGAATGTGCCAAGTCATTTTCCTGAAAACAGACCCCATCACTAGCCTGATGACAGGACGTCCGAACCTTCAACGCTCAATCTTTTCTCCTTTATGGCGCAAGCCAACACCGGCACGGTGAACCACGTCACGATGGCCAGGGTCATGCCGCCGATGACCGGCAGGGTCATCGGCACGAGCACGTCCGCGCCGCGACCGGTCGAGGTCAGCACGGGCAGCAGCGCCAGCAGCGTTGTGGCCGAGGTCATCAGGCAGGGCCGGATGCGCCGC
>SLMC01000069.1 GCA_007133745.1 Kiritimatiellia bacterium | reverse complement strand
GCGCATTATGGGCGGATTCGACAAACTGGAAATGCGCAAGGGTCCGGCGGCCATCAAAACCTACATGGAATCGCTGGTCCCGCTCGTGGAACGCGGCGGCTACATCCCGTTCTGCGACCATCGCTGTCCGCCCGATGTCGCGCCCGACGACTACATCTACTATCTCGACCTCAAGGAAAAAATGTTCGGCATGCGCTAAGTCAGCACAATCTCGGGTTTCTCGTAATCGACCCGAACCTCCATGCCGAACAGCGCCAGCTCGTTGAGCGCGAGAACGCCGCGCCGCATCAATTCTGTCGAAAGCCCCGGCAGCTCGTACTCGTCGAGCTTCATCAGATCGTAGGCCTTTTCCCAGGGCAGGTAGATCGTCGTCGGCACCTGACCGTTGTTTTCGCGAATGAACGCTTTCATGGATTCGACAATCTCGTCGCGCACAGGTGAAGCCATGGCTTGCCTCCTTTTGTTTTGGATGACTGATTCCTACTGTCTTTATCCCGATTCCTGTTTAATTGCAAGTCAATTTTCTTCTTTCCTTCCTGACGAATGTGTGCATAATGCGCGTCTATGAAAACTATTTCGGCTTGGATTCTGATTGTCGCCCTGGCATGGACGGCGACGGCTGGCGACGTCGGACCGACGGCGCCCGAGCCGGAAACGCCGGCATCCGCCGAGAACGCGGAAGGCGCCGACGCCGAAACGCGCTCGGCGCCTGTTCCGGTCGACGGCGGCCTGACCTATGTCATTCCAGTACGCGGCATGATCCAGTCGGGCATGCTCTTCGCCATCGACCGGCAATTGGAACGCGCACGCAAGGCCGGCGCCGATGTCATCGTCCTGCACATGGATACGCCGGGCGGCGTGCTCGTCACGGCCGAACGCATGATGCGCATGCTGATGGAATTGCCCGACGACATCAGAACCTACACCTTCGTGGACAAGGACGCGCTCTCCGCCGGCGCCCTGATCGCCATGGCCACCGACGCCATTTACATGGCGCCTCAAAGCCGCATCGGCGCCAGCGCGCTGGTCACGCTGTTCGGCGACCTGGAAGAGGGCGACACCAAGGAAAAATCGTATTCCGCCTCCATGGCGCTCGTCAAATCCATCGCCGACCGCAAAGGCTACGACCCCGATATGGTCGAGGCCATGATGCGCAAGGAGTTCGAATACAAAATCGGCGACGAGATTCTTAGTCAGGAAGGCCGCCTCCTCACGCTCACGGAAACGGAAGCCGGGCGAATCGTCGAGCGCGACGGCCGATCCGCGCCCCTGCTCTCCAGCGGCACCGCCAAGGATTTGGACGCTTTCCTGGAGATGATCGGCCGTTCCGACAGCAAAATCGTGATTCCGATACTGACCCCGACGGAGAGTCTAGTGCGATACGCCAAAATGATAGCCGTCTTCTTTCTGATCGGAGGCGTGCTGGGCGTGTATATCGAGTTCCGCACGCCCGGCTTCGGCATACCCGGCGTACTGGGCTTGGTCTGCTTCATGCTGTTTTTCTGGGCGCAAAACGTGGCCGGCACAGCCGGCACAATCGAAGTCCTGATCTTTATTGTCGGACTGGGCCTGCTCCTGTTGGAAATCTTCGTCATCCCCGGCTTCGGACTGGCGGGCATTACGGGGCTCGTGCTCATGGGCGGATCGGTTTTCGGCGCCATGGTCCGACGCATCCCCGGCGAATCCGGCTGGTTCGCTTTCCCGGACATGCAAATCTCCGACGCTTTGGTGCGGCTCGGCATCGCCGTCATCGCCTCGGGCTTCGGTATGGTGGCGCTAACCAAAATATTTACGTTGAGCCCGGCATTCTCGCAACTCGCCCTGCTTAAGACGCTCGATCACGAAGGCGGATACGAGGCATCGGACAAAACGGATCATCTTCTCGGCGCCCAAGGCCGAACCAAATCCATGCTGCGTCCTGCCGGCATTGGCCTGTTCGACGGCAAACCCCTGAACGTGATCGCCCGCGGCGAATTTATCGAGGCGAACACCCCGATCCGCATTGTAGAAACCCATGGCAACCGCATCATCGTGGAAATCGACCACGAAACGGAAACCGAAAGGTCTTGAGGCGGGCTGATGCCCGCAACTGGAAACAGTTGAACAGAAGGCAACGAAGAGAACGAAAAGGGAAGAATCTAACAATGGAACAGATATCAATGCAAGTGTTCGCCATTGCCCTGACCACGGGGCTGATCCTTTTCGGGGCCGAAATTTTCGTGCCGGGCGGCATTCTGGGCACAATAGGCGCGCTGGCCCTGATGACCGCCATTGTCTCCGGTTTTTTCGCCTTCCCTGAACATGGCGCGGCCGTGGCCATCGGAATTGTCTTCCTGATAGGCGTAGCCATCGTGCTCTGGGTCAGATTTTTCCCGAAAAGCCGCATCGGCAAAGGCATGACCGTCGAAAACAATTTATCGACCTTCAAGGCCACCGAAGACGGGTTGCAGGCGCTCGAAGGCAAAACAGGCGTGGCGGCCTCGGCTTTGCGGCCGTCCGGCTATTGCACTATTGACGGACGACGCGTCGATGTGGTAACGTTCGGCGAAATGGTTGAAAAAGGCCAAGCCGTCCGCGTAGTGGAAATTAAAGGCAACCGCGTTGTCGTAGAGGCCGTTCAAGAGAATTGAGGCTCTTGCCAAGCCTCGTGGCATGGGCGTCCCGCCCATGAAACACGGCCAAGAGGCCCGTGCCGCATCGGCAAACGTCGGCTTTTGCAAGCGCATTAATTGAAGAAAACATTAACACTAAGGAGTTCGTTATGGATAACATCTTCACAATCGTCATTGTGGTCGTAAGCATCGTCGTTCTGGTCGTTGTCGGCATCTTTTTCCATTTTATCGGCGTCTGGGTACGGGCGCTCATGTCCGGCGCGCGCGTCTCGCTCCTGTCCCTCGTAGGCATGAAACTGCGTCAAGTGCGGCCCGCGCTCATCGTGGACGCTCGCATCCGGACGGTCAAGGCCGGCCTCAATGTGTCAACGGACAACATGGAAGCCCACTTTCTTGCCGGTGGCGATGTGATCAACGTGGTCAACGCCCTGATCGCCGCCGACAAGGCCAATATCGACCTGACGTTCCAAAAGGCGGCCGCGATCGACCTGGCGGGTCGCGATGTCATGGAAGCCGTGCGCACCAGTGTCCAACCTAAAGTCATCAACTGTCCCGCGCCCGATCAGGGAACATCCGGCTATTTGGATGCCGTGGCCAAGGACGGCATTCGTCTGCTGGTCAAGGCGCGTGTCACCGTGCGAGCCAATATCGACCGGCTCGTCGGCGGCGCCCAGGAAGACACGATCATTGCCCGTGTCGGGCAGGGCATTGTCAGCGCGATCGGCTCCTCGTTAACCTACAAGGCTGTGCTCGAAAACCCGGACTCGATCAGCCACAAGGTGCTCTCCAGCGGACTGGATGCGCAAACCGGTTTTGAAATCGTCTCCATCGACATCGCCGACATCAGCGTAGCCGGCGCAGCGGATGTCGCGAATGTCGGCGCCATGCTTGAAACCGAACGGGCCGAGGCGGACAAGAAAATGCGTCAGGCGGAAGCCGAAGGCCGACGCGCCATGGCCGTTGCGCAGGAACAGGAAATGAAAGCGCGCGTCCAGGAAATGAACGCCAAGGTCGTGGAAGCACGAGCCGAAGTGCCGCGCGCCATGGCTCAGGCCTTCCGCGACGGCAATTTGGGTGTCATGGATTTCTATCGCATGCAGAACATCGAGTCGGATACCACCATGCG
>SLMC01000180.1 GCA_007133745.1 Kiritimatiellia bacterium | reverse complement strand
CCCCGCCCGCCGCGGCGGGCGGGGGAGAGGGGGGAAGCAACCCGTAATCCCGGGGCGTTGCCTGTCTGCCGTGCCGGCAGGCCCCCGGCTCTGTTGCATAACCCTTTCAGGGTTGGCGTTCAATCATCTTTTCTGAATTTCGAACTTCCGGATATGGCCGCCTGAGGCGCCATTTTGCCAATCTTTTGCCGATCACGATGCCAGCCGAGTTGCGCCCATCGCGTACTCGGATCGACCTCCGACCTCTGTCCTCTGACCTCTTTGCCCGGATTACCCGAAAATGTCGCGCAATATTTTCTTGCTTTTTATAGCAGGGGAGGCAGATTAAGGCACTAAGGCGGGCTGTCGCCCGCAATCCAAGTGTGTGGGTATGTGGGTTTGGGAGTATGTGAGTTTTCACCCACACACTCACGCACCCACACACTCACCTCCAAACTCTTGTTTTTTTCGGCAGAACGGCGGGATTAAGGCGCTAACGCCAGGGGCAACTGATCACTGATGACTGATGACTGATTACTTTGGTTGCGGGCGAAGCCCGCCTTAGGGGGGGGCAATCATGATGAAATTGTATGGCGTGTTGTGTTGTGTTGTTTTCGCCGGATGCGTGGCGGCTCCGCCGCGCGGGTCGGCGCCGGAAAATAGGGCCGATTTCGGTTCGGTTAGCCAGGCGCCCTTGCCCGGAACGGCGTCCGAGTCTGCCGCCCTGTCCGATCGCCATCGAGCCGCCCCGGCGCCCGCTCTTTTAACCTTGACCTTGGACGAAGCCCTGTTGTTGGCCTTGGAAAACAATCGCGCTTTGCGGATTCAGCGGATCGCGCCCGAGATTCGGCAAACGGTCGAGCAGGAGGCCGCTTCCGTGTTCGACTCGCTCCTTTCCGCCGACATTGCCGAGAGCCGGCAGCATGACGCGTCACGGCCCGGCTTGCCCGGGGTCGACGGAGAAGGTACGCATATCGGACTGGGTCTGAGCGGACGCCATTCCCCTGGCACGCGCTGGGAGCTCGGGCTGGAATCCGATCGCGTGTTGCGCGACGGCGAAGACGAGCGGCATAGCGCGCGATTGGGGGCGACAGTGACGCAACCGCTGCGGCGCGGCGCCGGCCGCGCGGCGAATTTGGCCGAGCTGCGTCAGGCGCGCCTCGATACCCGCATGTCCGAATTCGAGTTGCGGGGCGTGGCCGAGTCGCTGGCGGCACAGGTGGAATCGGTTTATCTCGACTGCATTCTTGCGGAACGCCGGCAGGGCATCGTGGAGGCGTCGCTGCGCCTGGCGGAACGGCAACGGGAAGAGACGCGCCAACGCATCCGCGTGGGCGGATTGCCCGCCACCGAATTGGCCGCCGCCGAGGCCGAGGTGGCTGTGCGGCAGGAGGCTTTGATCAATGCGCGCAGCGCACAGGAAACGTTGCGTGTGCGTCTGGCGCGTCTGGTTCAGCCCGAGCGACTCGCTTGGCCGGATCCCAAGGTGAGTGCGAAAGAGGACGGCCCTCCTCCCGTGGACGCCATCGAGCCTCTCGAAACGCACCTGGCTTCGGCTTGGCGCGCGCGCCCCGACTTGAACCAGGCCCGCCTTCTTGCGCAACGCGGAGACTTGGATCTGGTGCGAACCGCCAACGGTCTGTTGCCGCGCATGGACTTGTTCGTGCGCCTTGGCAAAAGCGGTTATGCCGACGCGTTTGGAGGCGCTTTCGAAGAGATGGGCGGCGACGCCTACGACGCCGCGCTTGGAGTCGCTGTCGAATGGCCGGTCGGCAACCGCGCCGCCCGCGCCCGGCATCGGCGGTCGCAATGGGCGCGCGAGCAGACGGAAGAAAGCTTGCGCAATATCGAAGATCTGGTGCGTGAAGACGTGCACATCGCGCATCTCGAAGCGCGGCGCGCGCGGCAACAGGTGGACGCGACCGCCGCCACGCGAACGCTGCAAGAAGAAAAGCTCCGGGCCGAAACCGCCAAGTACGCCGCCGGTCAATCCACCGCCCTCTTCGTCGCCCAGGCTCAGCGCGATCTGCTCGTCGCCCAGGTGGCCGAAGCGGAATCCGCCACACGCCATCGCAAAGCTCTGACCGACCTGTATCGGCTTGACGGCTCTCTGCTCGACCGCCGCGGCATCCGCACGCCCGCGCTCGACCGCCGGCCCCGTCCGATCCCGCCGGCCTTGCGCCGGTGGTGAAGAAAGTTGAGAGAGGAGGACGCAGCGCCTCCCCCCCTCAACGTTTGCCTCCATCGGCGCAAGGCCGGCGGGCGGCACGGTGCGACCGCCACTCTAAAAAGTGTGCGTGTTTTCGCAACGCTGCCGGGCGGGATGCATGGGCGTCCAAAATGGCAATTAATTTTTACGCGAGCCTTAAGGCGGCTTGTACTGGAGACGCAACCATGACCATAGTGCATATCGTGCCCGGCTCCGGCGGCGGCTTCTATTGTCAGAACTGCGTCCGCGATATCGGGCTGGCGAAAGCGTTGCGGCGCGTTGGCCACGATGTGATGTTCGTGCCCATGTACTTGCCCTTTATGGAGACGCCGGACGAAGACTGCATCGCCCGATCGCCCGTCTTTTACGGCGCGATCCATCTCTACCTGGCCCAGAAAATGCCGGGCTTTCGGCGGCTTCCCGCCTTTATGCGCCGCTGGTTCGATGCGCCGAGTCTGTTGCGCTGGGCGGCAGGCAAGGCCGGAACCACTCAAGCGAACGGGCTGGGAGATCTCACGCTGAGCGTGCTGCAAGGCCGGGAAGGCCGACAACGGGACGACCTCGACCGAATGATCGCATGGCTCAAGACCCAGCCCAGTCCGGATATAGTTCATTTTTCCAACGCGCTGCTGCTGGGACTCGCGCCGGCCATGCGCGCCGCTTTCGGTTCGCGCATCGTCTGCACGCTTCAGGACGAGGACACCTGGCTGGATGCCTTGACCCCGCCCTGGCGCGAGCGCTGCTGGGCCGCCGTGCGCGACTTGAGCCGCAACGTCGATCTGTTTGTCCCGGTCAGCGACACCTATGCCGCAAAGGCAAAAACGTTTCTCCATCTGCCAGAGGCTAACTGCGAGACCATTCGGATCGGCATCGACATTGAAACGTTGACGCCGTCCCCGGCCCCGCCGTCCGTGCCGACGCTCGGATTCCTTTCCCCGTTGCAGCCGCACACCGGACTGCATGTGCTTTTGGACGCCTTTCTCAAGTTGAAACGCATGCCCGAATTGGCGAGCCTGCGTCTGCGTGTCGCGGGTGGAAATATCGCCGCGAACACGCCGTATCTCCGCGCGTTGCGCCAAACCATGGCCGAATCCGGGCAGGACGACGCCATCGAATGTCTGGACGCGCATCGGCAGCCGCAACGCGGAGAATTTCTTCGCTCGCTCAGCGTGTTGTCCGTTCCGGCCGTTCAACCGGAAGCGTTTGGACTTTTTCTGATCGAAGCCATGGCCTGCTGCGTGCCGGTCGTCCAGCCGCGTCTGGGCGCCTACCCGGAAATTGTCGCCGCCACCGGTGGCGGCGTGATCTACGACAACACAGCGCCGCAAGGCCTGGCCGATGCCTTGTACCCGCTGCTGACCGATCGCGAGACCGCACGGCGTTACGGACAGACCGGCCGAAACTCGGTCCTCGAAAAATTCAATGTCGAAACCATGGCGGACGCCATGCTGCGCGCCTATCGCTCGCTAAAGAAAAAGTATTAACCACGGAGCGCACGGAGAACACGGAGGGGGAAGAGGCCAAACGCTCGAGGCAACACACTTTTTCTCCGTGGTCTCCGTG
>SLMC01000360.1 GCA_007133745.1 Kiritimatiellia bacterium | reverse complement strand
TCCCGCCCCTTGTCTTCCCCGGTTTCGACCACGATATGGACCTGTTTGTTCATAAAGCGAAAAAATAGCGTTTGACCCAAGCGGTGTCAAGCGTTGTCGCTACGGTTGGGCTGGCGGCTTCAGCGGAGAGAAGCGGCGCAGCCGGACCTGGACATCGCCCAGCGGGGTGTTGCCCGTCAAGCGCAGAATTTCCCGGTAAGGATCGTTGGAGAGATAAATGCGGACGGCATCCTTGGCGATGGCGTCGGCGTCCTTGGGCGCGTTCGACGCGCCGTCTTCTTCGATTTCCGCCATATCGACGGCTATCACCCAAGCTTCGCGTCGGATGCCCATAACGTCCATGCGGGCGCGTCCCACGCATCGGAGCGTGGCGTCGAACCGGTCTTTCCCGAAGACGACTTCGAAATTAAGGGTCATGCCTTCCTTCCAGTCGGTTTTCATGATCAGACACAGACCGGACAGGGCGTCCACGGCGAATTTTTCGGGCCGCAGGTCATAGACGGTCTTGCTCGGGTCGCGTCCGGGCCTGTTGCGGTCCCGAACGACCGTGATTCGGCCTTCGGGGTGAAAATCGGCCGTAAAATGCTTGCGGTCGTTTTGAACGTTTTCGCGGTACACCGCGCGGAGCGGCAGAAAGGGATTGGCTGAAAGTTGCGATATCGCCTGGTAGCGAACCTTGTATATACGGTCGATCTGTTCGTTGGATTCTCCGCGCAGGGCCAGCGTGTAGCGGTTGTCGCGGCGGTCAATGTTAAAGGTTAATTCGCCTGCGACGGCTGAGCGCCATAGGACCTGATAGCCGAGGGCGCCAAGTCGCGGACGAAAATGCTCGCCGGGCGCCGCGAGCGGATCGTTCGCCCGAACATTCGCTGACGCAGGGCCGACGGACGGGGCCGATCCGATCTGCCGATCGGCCAGACAGATCGAAGCCGACACCAATAGCCATAGGCAAGCGCGTGCTTTCATTAAGGGTGTCTTCACATAATTTCGCCGTGGAATCAAGAAAAAAATGCCGATTTTACTTTTCTTATCCTGTTTTTTTTTGTTAAGTCTTCGGGTTCATTCAATGCGAATGCGTTGGCGCGCGCGGTGCGCGCATGCGGCAAACATCAACAACCAAGGAGCGAGGGGATATGGCCAGTCAGAAAAAGAGCGGGAAACAAGTGTATTACTTCGGCGGCGGCAAGGCCGACGGCAACGCGGACATGAAAAATCTTTTGGGCGGCAAAGGCGCGAACCTGGCTGAAATGTGCACGCTGGGCATTCCCGTCCCCGCCGGGTTCACCGTGACGACCGACGTGTGCGTGGACTACTTCAAGAACAAGATGAAATATCCCGCCGGGCTGAAGGCCGAGGTCGAGACGGCTTTAAAGAAGACGGAGAAGGCCATGGGTCTGAAATTCGGCGACCCGAAGAATCCCCTGCTGCTGTCCTGCCGTTCCGGCGCCCGCAAATCGATGCCGGGCATGATGGAGACCGTATTGAATATCGGGCTTTGCAAAAACACGATCGAAGGGCTCGTGAAACGAACCGGCAACAAGCGTTTCGTGTACGACGCCTATCGCCGCTTGATCACGATGTATGCCGACGTGGTCATGGAAAAGGCCGAGGATATCGAGCCGGCCGAAGGCCGGGGCATTCGCGCCCAGTTGGAGCATATCCTCGAGACGCTCAAGAAGAAAAAGAAATACGCTCAGGATTCCGACATTACGGCGGATGATCTCGAGAAGCTGTGCGACGACTACAAACGGTGCGTCAAGAAGGCGCTGGGCAAAACCTTTCCGGACGATCCCATGGAGCAGCTCTGGGGCGGAATCAATGCCGTCTTCAAAAGTTGGAACGGTAAGCGCGCCATCTCCTATCGCCGTATTGAAAACATTCCCGACGAGTGGGGCACGGCCGTCAACGTGCAGGCGATGGTCTTCGGCAACATGGGCGATTCGTCCGCGACCGGCGTTGCGTTTACGCGCAACCCCGCCACGGGCGAGAAGAAGTTTTACGGCGAATGGCTCGTGAACGCGCAGGGCGAAGACGTTGTCGCCGGCATTCGCACTCCGTCCCCGATCAACGAAGCCACCAAGAACGATCAGAACCGCAAGCTGGTCTCTCTCGAAAAGTCTATGCCGTCCATTTATCGTCAGTTGGACGACATTCGCAAACGACTTGAAAAGCACTATCGCGACATGCAGGATATCGAGTTTACCATTCAGGAAGGCAAACTCTACATGCTGCAGACGCGTGTCGGCAAGCGCACGGGTACGGCCGCCTTGAATATGGCCATGGACATGCTGAAGGAGAAGCTGATCGACGGCAAGGCGGCGGTTTTGCGCGTTCAGCCCGCCCAGCTCGATGAAATGCTGCACCCGTTGGTCGATCCGGCCGCCGAAAAGAAGGCCAAAGTTTTGGCGAAAGGCTTGCCGGCCGGACCTGGCGGCGCGGTGGGGCAGGTCGTGTTCACGGCGGCGGATGCCGTGGTCTGGGCCAAGGCAGGCAAGACGGTCATTCTCGTGCGCGAGGAAACGAATCCGGAAGATGTCGAAGGCATGCGGGCCGCGGCCGGCATCCTGACGGCGCGCGGCGGCATGACCAGTCATGCGGCGCTGGTGGCCCGCGGCTGGGGCAAATGCTGCATCGTGGGCGCGGCGGACATCAAGGTGGACGCGCGCGGCAAGAAGATGACGGTCGGCGGGACCGTGTACAAGGAAGGCGCGTTCGTGACGATGAACGGCACGCGCGGGCTGGTCTATGCCGGGCAATTGGCCATGATCGACGCCACGGAAAATCCGCGTTTCCAGGCGTTTATGAAGATCGTCGATCGGCATCGCACCATGCAGGTGTGGGCCAACGCCGATACGCCGGAAGACGCCCGGATCGCCCTCGGCTTCGGCGCGCAGGGCATAGGTCTGTTCCGAACCGAGCACATGTTCTACGGCGAAGGCAGCGACAAGCCGCTGTTCCTGTTGCGCAAGATGATCCTCAGCTCCGATCTCAAGGAGCGGCGCGCGGCCCTGAAGCAACTGGCCGTCTATGTCAAGCGCGACATGAAAGCCACGCTCAAGGCCATGAACGGATTGCCGGTCACGATTCGGCTGCTGGATCCGCCTCTGCACGAGTTCGTGCCGCAAAGTCCGGCCAAGCAGGCCGAGCTGGCCAAGGCCCTCAAGATATCCGTCGCGGATGTGAAGAAGCGCGGCGATGAACTGCACGAGAACAACCCCATGATGGGGCATCGCGGTGTTCGGCTGGGCGTGACCTATCCGGAAATCACCGAGATGCAGGTGCGGGCGATCTACGAGGCCGCGGCCGAATTGATCAAGGAACGCAAGAAGCCGATTCCCGAGATCATGATTCCCGTGACATGCGACAGGAACGAACTGCGCGATCAGAAGGCGCTATGCGCCAAAGTTCACGACGAGGTGTGCGCCTCGAAAAAACTCAAGGCCATTAAGCATATGGTCGGCACCATGATCGAAATCCCCCGGGCCTGCCTGCTGGCCGACACGATGGCTGAGGAAGCCGAATTCTTCTCGTTCGGCACCAACGACCTGAGCCAGATGAGCTTCGGGTTCAGTCGCGACGATATCGGCGGATTCCTGGGCGAATACCTGGATCGCAACATTCTCAAGGCCGATCCGTTTCAGACCATCGATCAGGACGGCGTAGGCCAGTTGATCCGGATGGCGGTGACGAAAGGCCGCGCGACGCGCAAGAACATGCAGATCGGCATCTGCGGCGAACAGGGCGGCGACCCG
>SLMC01000016.1 GCA_007133745.1 Kiritimatiellia bacterium | reverse complement strand
CCGGCCTTGTCCATGTGGCGGAGCAATTGCGCGCACGCCTGTGAATTATGCTGGCCATTCCCCGAATTACTGCTACACTTCTCCCTCATCGTGACCCTCCTTATTGCCGGGGTCTGGCGCGGCACCCCATGTACAGCGTCGCCCTGGCGTAAGGAGTATTTATAGCGGCTTTGATGCCCTTGGAATGAAAACTGCCGCGTAGCGGCTTAGTTCAACAAGTTTCTGCACGGTACGACGCTAACGCGCCGACCGTGAGAATGACGTTCTGCCCGCGGATGCCTCCCCACATCCGCGTGGCTCTGTCGTACTCGCGCCGTACTCCGTCGCGGCATGCTGGGCAGCTGTGCCGGGAACAAAAGGGTCAGTCCCCTGCCGGGAACAAAAGGGTCAGTCCCCGGATTTGGGTATTTTGGCCTCCGTATAGCTTGAGGACGTCGTGGCTAGGCCGAGCCTATCGCAAATTCAGGTCTGGGGGCAAGTTGTCGAATGAATATTGTGTGAGAAAGGGGAACCGTTTTTCGCATCGCTTCGCAAACACGCGCATCGGATCGGCGTCCGGTTGTCCATTGACACAACCTGCTCGATTCATGTAGTCTGCACTTCATTGAACAAGGGGTGCGCTTTTTCGCGAATTCCGTAGAATGAAACTGTTGGCCCAGAACCTGCGTTGCCGGGCAATGATGCCTGTAGTACGCTGTTGATTGAAGCAGGAGAAAGACGATGCAGCCCCGGGTTTACATTGAGACAAGCATACCGAGCTTCTACCACGAAATCCGTCGGGAGCCGGATATGATTGCCCGTCGGCAGTGGACTAGGGACTGGTGGGACAATCACCGTGCCCGCTACGATGTCGTGACAAGTGTCCCTGTGATCGAGGAACTTGAGGCGGGCGATCATTTGAAGAAGAACGAGTGTCTGCTCCTGATTGAGCGAGTGGCGGTTCTGCCCATCGCCGCCGCGATCGGGGATATCGTCGATACCTACATCCAGCATCATCTGATGCCCAAGGACCCGAAGGGCGATGCTCTGCATCTTGCCTTGGCATCGTACCATCGATGTCAGTTTCTCCTGACATGGAACTGCGCGCACCTGGCCAACGCAAACAAGCAAGAACACATTCGGCACGTCAACGCGCTTCTCGGACTGCACGTGCCAATCCTGACAACGCCGCTTGAGCTCATTGGGGAACCGGAGGAAGGGTCATGAAAAGGGATCCCGCAATCGAGAGTATACGGAAAACTCGACACGAGATATCCGAAAAGCATGGACACGATACGCACGCGATGATCAGGCACTATCGCGCTCTCGAAGCGAAGTACGCAGGCCGGATCGTGAAAGAGTCAGGGGCTGAATACTCAACCAAGTAGTGGCTGGGCCAACATCGGCATGAGGACCATTGAATGAATAGCGAGGGAAGGGGTCAGTCCGATAAATCAATAATTCTGGTGGAGCGGATGCTGGAGTTGAGAAGATCATATCGACGAAGCGGTTGGACTAAGTGTAACCGACTACGTGTGGGGACGAAGTGTAGCGACGAAGTGTAGGAGGGAAGCGGTCGGACTCCTCGTTGTACACTTGATCGCCACACTTGATCGTCACCCTTCGTCGGATACGCTTCGTCGAACCGCTTAGTCGAAGCGACAGAATGAATAGGGCACACACCCGAATGGCGCTCTGTTAAGGACGTTTTCGGACAGCCTGGGCTGGAGCCGGCGGTCCTCCGCCGGTAGAAAAAAACGGCCGAGGACGGCCGACTCCAGGCGTACGATAACAGGTATGTCCCTTTTTATTCTCGCCTTAGCTCAGACGTTGGCAGAGGAAGAAGAAAAAGGTTGACCATGGTATGACCTTTGTTATACCTTGTCATTATGAAAACAGCCATATCTGTTCCTGACACCATCTTCACTCGAGCAGACCGCCTTGCCAAACGGCTGCACATGTCGCGAAGCGAGCTCTATGCCCGTGCGGTGGAAGCGTACATAGGTGAACATAGGCATTCCCGTGTTCGAGAAAAACTGGACGATGTCTATTCCCTGGAGTCATCCGCTATCGATCCGACCGTTTTGAACGCTCAGGCCGCATCGCTGCCTGAGGAGGATTGGTGATGCAGCGCGGGGAAATCTGGTGGGCGACGCTTCGCCCACCACGGGGATCGGAGCCCGGGTACAGGCGCCCAGTGCTTGTCGTCCAAGGGGACGAGTTCAACGCGAGCAAGATCAACACTGTTGTTGTCATCACGCTCACGTCCAACGTGGCCCTGAAGGCGGCTCCCGGCAATATCTTGTTGTCCAAACGCAGCGCTCGACTGCCAAAGGCTTCTGTTGCCAACGTCTCGCAGATCATGACGCTAGACAAATCATTCCTAACCGAGCGAATTACGAAGCTCGATCAGTCTGTCATAAATGAAGTCGACGACGGGCTCCGTCTTGTGTTGAATATCTGACAAAGGATCGCCGAACAAGCCAGACGATTCAGTCAAGGCCGCGGACGGCCTTCACTGAACGCCTCAACGGCGACGTTGTGTGGAGAGACGCATGAAACCCAAAGCCCCAGTCGCGGGATTGATCTGCTGTGCCGCTCCGATTTTTATCTTGTCATCTGCCGGCCCAGATGGCCAAAACGGAACAGACGACGATATTGTCTATGACGACAGGACAAAGAAGTAAGCCACACAAAGCGTGCACGATTAAGGTCTGTCCCCAGGATGAGTCCCCAGGATTATTCAATGGCAATATGGCAGGGGCGCCCGTTGAGGTCCCAGGCTTCGGCGTTGGGCGGGGGCGTTTCCACGAAGCGGCAGTCGAGACAGAGCGTCTCGGCTCGGATGTAGTCGGCATGCGTTTCCACGGCCCGGCGAATGTCGTCGGGGCCGGCATAGACGGCGCGAATGCGTTGCGTGACGTTCATGTCGGCATTCTTGCGCATGGTTTGGACCTTGTTCACGAATTCGCGAGCCAGTCCTTCGTCGATCAGGGCGGGGTTCAGTTCCGTTTCGAGCGCGACCACGAGTGCGCCTTCTGATGCGACGACCAGTCCGTCGATGGGAATGCGCTCGATGATGGCATCGTCGGCGGCAAGCGTGGCGGTTTCGCCGTCCACATCCAAATCCATGGTTCCTTTGGTCGTCAGCCGCGCGACCTGTTCCGAGGGCAGGGCGGCCAGCGCTTTGGCTACGCGCGCGGTTTTGGGGCCGAAGCGCGGACCCAGCTTGCGGAAATCGGCTTTGGCTTTCAAATGCGCCAGGGACAGTTCCTGGTCGCTGAACTCGACGGTTTTGACGTTGAGTTCGTCCTGGATCAGGTCTTGCAGGGCGGCGATGCCGTTGAGGGCGTCGGCGTCGCGGGAGACGATGCGCATGGCGGCCAGCGGCTGGCGCACTTTGAGGTTGTGATCGGCCCGCAGTTGCCGGCCCATGCGCACGACGGTCATGACGGCGGCCATGTGCTTTTCCAGGTCCGGGTCGCGCGCCTGCTGGTTGGCGGTCGGGAAGTCGCAGAGATGCACGGATTCGGGCATGGTTTCCGAGCGCAAGTTGCGGTAGAGAGTTTCGCTGAGCATCGGAATGAAGGGCGCGGCGACCTTGGCTGTTTGCAGCAGAACATGGTGCAGGGTGCGGTAGGCCTGGCGTTTGTCGTCGTCGTCCTGCGATTTCCAGAAGCGGCGGCGGCTGCGGCGGATGTACCAGTTGGTGAGGTCCTCGATGAACTGGATGAACGGACGGATGGCGCGCTGCAAGTCGTACCGGTCCATGGCGGCGGTCACGTCGGCGATCAGGGTTTCCAGCGAGCTGAGCATCCAGCGGTCGAGCACGTTGGGGCCCGGCTCGAAGTCGGCGGCCGCGTCGGGGGGCGGCGTCCATTGATCGATGTTGGCGTAGGTCACGAAAAAGCTGTAGGCGTTCCAAAGCGGAATGAAGATGTGGCGCAGCAGGCTCTGAACGCCTTTTTCCGAAAAACGCAGGCTCTCGGCCCGGACGACGGGCGAATAGATCATGTAGAGGCGGACGGCGTCGGCGCCGTAGGTGTTGATCATGGTGTCCGGGTCCGGATAGTTCTTGAGACGCTTGCTCATTTTTTTGCCGTCTTCGGCGAGGATCAGGCCGTTGACGACAACATTCTTGAAGGCGGGCTTGTCGAACAGCGCTACGGCCAGAACCATGAGCGTGTAGAACCAGCCGCGTGTCTGGTCGAGCCCTTCGGCGATGAAGTCGGGCGGGAAATGGCTTTCGAACCGTTCCTTGTTTTCGAAGGGGTAATGGGACTGGGCATAGGGCATGGCCCCGCTTTCGAACCAGCAGTCGAGCACTTCGGGGATGCGCCGCAGCATGCCGCGTCCTTCCCTGGACGGGATTTCGATGGCATCGACGAAATGCTTGTGCAGGTCGTTCACGCGCGTTCCGCCGAGTTCTTCCAGTTCGGCGATCGATCCGACGCATACGGTCTCTTCGCCGTCTTCGCTGCGCCAGACGGGCAAGGGGGTTCCCCAGTAGCGGTTGCGCGAGATGGCCCAGTCGCGCGCGCCCTCGAGCCATTTGCCGAAGCGACCGTCGCGCAAATGGTCGGGCACCCAGTTCACGGTGCGGTTGGCGGCGACGAGCCGGTCCTTGATGGCTTCCACCTTGACGAACCAGGTGGCGACCGCGCGGTAGATCAAGGGCGCGTCGCAGCGCCAGCAGTGGGGGTAGGGGTGCAGGATCGACGCGCGATGCACAAGGCGGCCCTCGTCCTTGAGCCGGCGCATGATGTCGGCGTCGGCGTCCTTGACCGCGCGCCCGGCATAGTCGGGGATGGCGTCGGTGAAACGGCATTCGGCATCGACAGGGCAGACGGCGGGCAGACCGTGCTCTTTGCCGAGCCGGTGGTCGTCTTCGCCGAAACCGGGCGCGACATGGACGATGCCCGTGCCTTCGTCGGTGGATACGAAGTCCGCCGCCAGGATGCGAAACGCGCCTTCGGCCCGCTTGTCTGCGAAATACGGGAACAGCGGTTCGTAGGCGCGGCCCGCAAGATCGCGTCCGACGAGGTCGTCCGCGCGTTCGTAGGCGCCGGCGCTCTTGTAATAGGCCGAAAGCCGGTCCTTGGCCAGATAATAGACGGCGTCCTTTTCGACGACCCTGACATAGGCGATGTCCGGCCCGACCGCCAAGGCCATGTTGGACGGCAAGGTCCACGGGGTGGTGGTCCAGGCCAGAATGAAGGCGTTGGGCTCGTCGGTCAGCGCGAAGCGCACGGTAATGGCCGGGTCCGTGACATCCATGTAGCCCTGATTGGTCTCGAAGTTGGAGAGCGGCGTGGCGCAGCGGGGACAGTAGGGCAGGATTTTTTCGCCCTGATAGATCAGGTCCTTTTCCCAGAGCGATTTAAAGACCCACCAGATGGACTCCATGTAGGACGGGTCCATGGTTTTGTATTCGTTGTCGAAATCGACCCAGCGTCCCATGCGGGTGACGGTGGCGCGCCATTCGCGCGTATAGCGCAGCACGATGCTTCGGCATTTTTCGTTGAAGACATCGACGCCCATTTTCTCGATGTCCGCCTTGCCGCCAATGCCCAGGTCCTGTTCGACCTCGCATTCGACGGGCAGTCCGTGGCAATCCCATCCGAACCGGCGTTCGACCCGGTTTCCGCGCATGGTGCGGTAACGCGGCACGATATCCTTGATCGTCCCGGCCAGCAGGTGCCCGTAATGCGGCAGACCGGTAGCGAAGGGCGGTCCGTCGTAAAAGACGAATTCCGGGGCGTCGGCGCGCTGCGCCATCGAGCGCTGAAAGATATTCTCCTGTTCCCAGAATTCCAGGATGCGACATTCGCTTTTCGCGAAATCCGGTTTGTTGCTGACAGGCTCGAACATAAGGATCCTTGGTTAGAGTTCAATATTGAAAAGGCTTTAAACCTATCTTAACGGGAACGGGAATTCAACAGAATTTTGTTGTTGCGTGCCCGAATGCGTTTGCTGTAGTGTGCGGGCATGAAAAAATCATGGATGATTGTCGGGACAGCTTGTTTTCTTGGACTATGTGTTTCGGATGTCGAGGCTCAAGCTCGGCGTCGATCCGAAACGGATCCGCGTGTTGCCGCCGGCATACGCATGCATGCGGAGCAGAAGAAGTTTACGAAGCTGCCCTATGAAAACGGCGATTTGTCCTATTGGCTGGCTTACGAGTTTCACGAGCAGACATCTTTTTTGCAGTTGGGCGTAGGCTATGCGCCCAGCGTTAGCGGCACGGGGCAGTCGGAAGCCGAGCAGGAGCGGGACGGAAAAATCGGCGTAGACTACGTCGTGACGCCGCAAATTTCGATGATCTGGAAGGATCAAGCCTGGCGGGGCGGGGTCGGCTTGCTGAAAAGTCTGGTGGCCGCCGAGGACGAGTCGAAGTGGACCGGCATCTATTGGCAGTTCATGCTGGGATTGAATTTGCCCATCTCCGCAACAGGCTTGGACGTGATGGCCTACTATGTTTTCGACAAATGGACGACTTTGCCGGACTTTCGTGGCGACGGCATCGATTTCGGCGTTTCGATCAGCTTCAGTTTCTAGGCCTTAATCACTACTAATCCACCGGCTCTGCCGGTGAGAATTGAAAAGGTTCTGCCGTTTCGAGCGTGGGAAATGACAAGAGCATCCTCACGAGGAAGGTCTCTTTATCCAGGCAGTATGCCTTCGCCCTTGATGTTGAACGCAAAGATGATTGAACGTTAACCCTGAAAGGGTTATGCAACAGAGCCGGGGGCAACGCCCCCGGATAACGAACAGCATTTTTCCTTTCCCCCGCCCCGGGGTTGCACCCCTGGCTGAGATGCGGACGAGAACGATTTTCACCGTCATCCTTCATTCTTTCCGCAGAACAACCGGATCCAATTCACGGTCGGGGACGACCGGCTCCATGGACCTGGAGTCGGCGGTCCCCCGCCGATCCCCTTCTTTTCGTCGCTACCTTCAGATTTTTTGTCCTCTGCCGGGGATAGGGACTGCATTCCGAAAAATGACTTTCGAAAAACATCTGTAAAAAATGTGACGAATGAGGTAGAACGGCAGATTGTGTGGTAAGGCAGGCTTCGCCCCCAACCCGAACAGAACGTGGATCGCGGATTGTGCGTTTCAAAACTTATGGAGTGCGGCGACCTGGCGCCGCTTTGTTTTGTGCGACCTGGCGTGCAAGTCGCCAAAGCGGGCTTCGCCCGCAACCCGATGGCTACCTGCGGATTACGGATCGGATACACGCGACAACGTGTATCCTCACCGGAAAGGCTCTGAAATGGAAGACGGCGAGATTATTGCCCGGGCGAAACAGGGCGACAAGGAAGCGTTTTGCGAGCTGGTGCGCTTGCATCAGGTACCCGTTCGCTCCTATATCGCCCAATTCATTCGGGACGCCGACGCCGTATTCGACCTGGCTCAGGAAACGTTTCTGGCCGCCTGGCGCAGGTTCGACACTTTCGATGCGACTCAGGATATGTATCCGTGGTTGCGCGGGATTGCCCGTACCCTGTCGCTGGAACATATCCGAAAGAGCGGTCGGCGCAAGCGTCGGGAAATCAAGGCGATGGAGGATATGGTGGATGTCTGGGCAGAACAGCGGCTGACGGACGACGAGGATATGGGCACGGCCTATCTGGCAGGGTTGCGCGGCTGTCTGCGCCAGATACAGGAACAAGCCGGTCGTCTGGTCGAATGGCATTATTTCAAGGGACTCTCCATGCGGAGCATTGCCGAGAAGCTGGGTCGCAAGGAGGGCACGGTGCGCATGACCCTGTTGCGAATTCGCGGCACGTTACGCGAATGCGTCGAGAAACATCTGGCTTTGGAGGAGGGGGTGTCATGACGCAAGAGCGCCTGATGCAATTGTGGGCGGCATTTGTGGCCGACGCCATTACGGCGGCGGAATCCCGCGAATTGGCCGCCTATCTCCGTGATCGGCCCGATATGGCGCGACGCCTGTTCCCGGACCTGATTCTGGATGGAACGCTTCGGCAAATGGCGATTCCCGAAGAAAGCTTCCTGAACGGCTTTCGCGAACGGTTGCGGGCGCTGACCGATGGGGGGCAGATGATCCGCCAAGTCCGTCCGAAACTTGACACACCCGTTGGCGCCGGTTCCCGAATCAAGCAGGCAGGTCGGCGGCGAATGTTTTTGCGGGTGTGTCTGGCTGCCGCCGCAACAATTGTGGCGGGCGCGGCATTGTCGCTGATGGTCTTTAGGGATGCTTCCCCGCCATTTCATCTGGCGAAATCGATCGGTACGGTTCGGCATGAAGCCGCCGCTTTCGAGACGGGGCCGGGTTCGTATGCGAGGGTGGATTTCAGGGATGGCGGTTGGCTGGGCGTCAACGAGAATTCGCGTGTGCGCATCGCCATGGACGGCCGACGCGCCGATCTGACGCACGAGCGGGGCCAACTGTTTCTGGATGTTCCGACGCAACGCGAGCCATGGCGGGTTCGGCTTGGGACCGTTCAGGTGGATGTGCTGGGTACGCGTCTGCTGTTGGACAACCGGGCCCTTCAGCCTTTTGTCTCGGTTCTCGAGGGCGCCAGTCGCGTCCGGCAGGGCGAATCGTCAACGATTATATTGACCGGCCAAACCGCTGTTATGCAAATCGGATCTGTGGGGAGTCTGGGCTCTTTGCCTCGCAGCTCGCTGATCGAGGTGCGGACGATGGATGTCAGGCCGGAGGCCTTGGCCTGGCTTGACGGACTGGATATCGCCAGCCGGGTGATCGCGGACGATACGCAACGCCTGGTTCGCCGCCGAGTCTCCGCCGATCTGGATTTCGATAATTACCGGGTGTCGGGTGGCGACTGGAGCCTTGAGGGAGGCGGTCCGTCGCTACGCATACGCCAGAAAGACGCGAAGGCTTCGCAAGCCATGATTTTGTTCGGTGCGCCCCGCTGGACAAAAGGCGAGGTGCGGGTAAGTTTCAGGTTGCTGAGTCCGTTACAGCCGGGAGCCGGGGTCAGAACGACGCTGTTTTACGCGAATCTTCACTCGGACAGCTTCGGCGCCCGGGGCCAGTTGCCTGCTCTGGCGCAATCCGGGCGCTGGATAGAAATGCGGCTGGCATTCGAGGCGCAGGGCGATGATACGATGATTGTGCATGGGCTCGATTTCCATCCGGAAGGACAGCCGAAAGCCTGGGGCTTCCCGCAAGGCGGAAGAATTGTCCGAACGCCCGAAAAATCGCTGGTGAAGAAGCGGGGCATGGCAGGCCTGGGCTTGTCTGTGGTCGGCTGCGCCGTCGAATTCAAGGACCTGCGCATCGTCAACGGAGTTTTGGCCGAGCAGCACGAAAAAGGCGCTATGATTTTCGAGGACGATTTCGAGAACGGACTCGCGAAATGGCGCTTCCCGGATTCAGGGGGCGCATGGGCCGAGGGCATGGGGGTTGACGGCGGGCACGGGCTGCTCTTGCGCCAGGACAGGGCGACAGGCCAGGGCGTAAAGGCTTTGCCCGCGTTGCCCGACTATCTTGCCGACTTCGAAATGTCGTTCGATGTCCTCATCGAAGGCCCGCAAAAAGGGTTGGCCAATTTCGGCGTGGCCATGCGGTTCCCTGACGATATTGACGCCTCTGGCATGGCGAGCCCCGCTGTCGAGATCGTTTTCCCTCGCAATACGTGGTTCCATTGCCGAACCCGCATAGAAGGCCAGGATTACCTCGCCTCATTTATGCGAGCCGACGGGGCAACGATAGGCGATATTACGATGCGTCTGCCTGCCGCTCGCGTTTCCCCGTATATCGCCTTCCAGACGGATAACCCCCGCCTCCGCCTACGGTTGGACAATGTCAGGATCGAATCGCTTGCCCCCTGAACAGTCGGCCTTAATCTTCCCCAATCCCGGCGGAGCTGTTCTCCGTAGTTTTCGACAACCACAAGAGAAAGCTGCCTCCGGCAGGATTAGCGAGGGGGAAGAGTGCGATTAGGATCGGCGACGGGCCTCTGCCGCCGGTTGGCGGTCAACCCGTAAACTTGCTCCTACACATAATTCCCACACTTGGTTGGTTATGCTTAATCGACTCGCTTCCTCGATTCTAATCTTCCCTGCGAACATGGAGTTCATCGGCCCCTTTTAGGGGCCTTCCTCATACCACCGGTTCCACCGGTGGCGCTGATTTCGGCATCTTAAGGCCCCTTTCTGTCGCAAGTGACCATTCATCAGTAATTAGTTACCAGAACGGTGCGTGGATGCATAAAGGATTTTTCATTCGCAGCGAAAAAAGTGAAAAGTTTTGTGACGTTTCCTGTAGGACGGCAGATTCATCTGTGAAATGCGGTTCAGACGGGTTTGCACCGAAGGAGGCGTCATGGAAACAGCCCTCGAAGTCAAAACGAATAGCGCGGAGTCTGTTCTTCGAGAAAGCAGCAACGGGTCCTGGCTGCCGAGGTTGCAATGGATAGAATTTGAAGATTGCGCCTGGCTGCCGACTTTTATCCGAGACGGGATTACCGATGCGCTGGGGCTGATCATGAGCGTTTTCAAGGCCTACGAGCCTGCGTTTCCCCTCTTGCGGGAATGGGCGGAAGGCCACGACGCCTTTCTCGACATGGCCAGCGGTAGCGCTACGCATATTCGTCAATTCCTGCACGATTCGGAAAAAAGCGGGCAGGCTTTTCCAAAGGCGCTGATCAGCGACTTGTATCCGTCCCAGGCTCGGTTTAGCGAAACGGAGTCGGCTTTTCCGGGTCGGGCGCAGGCGGTTTCCGTGCCTGTGGATGCGTCCCAAGCGCCGGCCGAATACAAGCGCTTGCCGCGTTCGATCTTCTCGGCGTTCCACCACTTGAATCCCGATTTGGCGCGCCGGGTTTTGAACGACGCCGCGCAGCATGCCGAGGGTCTCTTCATTTACGAGCCGCATCCTCGGTCGATTCGTAATCTGCTGGCCAACCTGCCCGGCCTGATTTTCGGCATGCTTTCTCCGTTTCTGACCGGCAAGTTTTCCTGGAAGCGACTGCTGTTCTGCACGCTGATTCCCGTGATTCCGCTGATGCTGGTGCATGACGGGATCGTCTCGGTTCTGCGTTGCTATACGGCGGACGAGTTTCGGGCCATGATCATGGCGTTGCCTGACAACGATTTCGAGTGGCGCATCGTCGAAGTGCCGGGCAAGGGCGCGTTGCGTTTCATGAAGGGGCTTTGCGTGATCGGGCAAAAGAAAAAATGTGTCGAAAACGGGGTGTTGGACAATTCCCCTGTGAACGCATAACCATTCGTTTCAACGGGAGGGAGGCGAGGCATGAAAACCATGACACTGTCGCAAGGCGTGATGGGCGGAGGTTTCATTCGAAACGGGGGCGGGCGCGACACGGCGACTGCTGACGAGGCGAACCGTTTTCGCGGTCGGTTCGCACGGGTTCGGTCGGCTGAAGCCGTCAGGACGAGCGGCTCGGTGGCGGAACATATCCTGACCGTCCGCGAGGCGACCGATACCGCTGACTTGGACGCGGTCTATCGCTTGACGCATGACGCTTTTCTGGAACAGGGCTACTGCGAGCCGCAGCCGGACGGGCGTTTGATCCATTATCCGCATCTCGAGGGCCTGCCGGAAACGACCGCGCTGGTTGCCGAGGAAAACGGCGAGATTGTCGGGACGAACTCGGTGACGCTGGATGGCCCGGCGGGCTTGCATGTGGACGTGGATTTCAAGACTGAATGCGATCGAATTCGCGCCGAATGCAGCGCGCTGGGCCGGTCTCTGGGCGCGTCGTGGCGGATTGCGACAAAAAGATCATGCCGCAGCGCGACAGCCGTGATCAAGGGACTGATTCGCGAGACGGTGCGCCGGTTCGTGGCTGGCAGCGTCGAAACCGTGGTGTTCACGTTCAATCCCAGGCACGAACGGATTTACAAACGGCTTTTGAATATGACGACGATCGCGCGGCATGGCGGCACGGTCCAAGGTTTGAACAACGCGCCGGCCGTATTCATGCGCTGGGATCTGGAAACGTGTCCGGATCAGTGGCTGAGGACGCGGGACGAATTCGCGCGACGCGAAGCGGCGCGCGCCCGCAACCAGGTCGAATGGGAGAGGCGATCATGAAACGACCGATGGTCGACAGGGCGGTTCAATGGGCAAGCCGGTGGCGGGCGTTGATCCAGGCCGGGCTCGCCGGGTTTGACGCACCCGCGTTCCCGACGCCGAGAACGATTCCGATTCGTCTGGAAAGGAGTTCCCATGAAATCAGAAACGAAACATGGCACGGACGATCGGCCCGTTAGTTACGAGCGGGTCGGCAATGCCCTGGTCGGGGTTCTGGTGATGACGACTGTGGGCTTGGGTTATGGGCACAGCCCATATTGGTTTCTGGGAACGGCGGCCATTGCCGCGAACCTGATCGTCACAGCCGTTCTTGACCGATGCGTGGTGAAAACGCTGCTGATCCGTCTGGGCATGGTCGGCGAGCGCGATCTTGGTCGAGCCGAAATTATGGGAGCGAGCAGCGCATCGGATCCGGTTAGGATAAGGGACAAATTCTTTCCGAATCGGACGGCGCGGGCAGCGGGGAACAAGCGTGTATCCAACGCTTCCTCGGCGGATTCGCCTCTGGCGGCCAAGCAAGTGTAATTTTTTTGTATGGATCGGGCTTGAGGCGACAATATAGGGCAAAAGGGAGCGAGAGAAAACGACGGAGGCGAAAAATGCGCGTGTTACTGATCAATTCCAATCGGTTCAAGCAGCCGTGGCCGGTGATGCCGTTCGGGCTCGGGTGCGTGGCGGCAACGGTTGAACAGGCCGGTCATACGGTTAAACTGCTGGACCTGTGCTTTTCGTCGGATCCGGCAGCCGACATTCGCTCGGCCATCGCCGCTTTTTCGCCGGACGCCGTAGGGATCGGCATTCGCAACATTGATAACAGCGCGGGATACAATACACTGTTTCTGCTCGATGACGTACGGCGCGATGTGGTGAATCCATGTCGCGAGGCCTTTGCCGGGCCCATCGTCATTGGCGGGCCGGCGGTCGGCGTGAACGGCGCGGAAATGCTGGAATATTTCGGGCTTTCTCTGGCCATTCGCGGTGACGGCGAGACGGCGATGGTCGAATTGCTCCGGCGTATCGAGGCGGGGATGCCTCTGGACGGCATGCCCGGTCTGGTACGGCGCGTGAACGGTCGGCTGACGGACGATAACGAACCCATGCGCGTGGCCGACTTGAACACGCTGCCCATGGATCGCATTTACGATCATATTGACGTGGCCGCCTATCATCGGTACGGGTCCGCGTTGCAGGTGCAAACGAAGCGCGGATGCGCATTGAATTGTTCCTATTGCACGTACAACCAAATCGAAGGACGCCGCTGGCGCTTGCGCGATCCGCAACGGGTGGCCGACGATATCGAGCGGCTGGTGAAGAAAACGGGCGTTCGTCTGGTGGAGTTCACGGACAGCACCTTCAATTACCCGCTAGACCACTGCAAAGCCGTGTTGCGCGCGGTGGCAGCCAAGGGCTTGAATCTGCAATTGCGGACGATGGGCCTGAACCCCGGCGCGGTGGACGAGGAACTGGTCGAACTGATGCATGCGGCCGGGTTCCGTGAAGCGGACCTGGGCGCGGAATCCCTGTGCGAAACGACCTTGCGCGGACTGAACAAGAACTTCCGCGTGGCGGATGTGCTGAACGCGGCCAAATTACTGAGCGAGAAGAAGATCGCCATCATGTGGTATCTGTTGCTGGGCGGACCGGGCGAAACGGAGGCGACCGTGCGCGAAACGCTTGCCGCCGTCAATGACGCCGCCCGTCCGTGGGATCTGGTTAGCATCGGTATCGGGTTGCGCGTCTACAAGGGCGCGCCAGTCGCGGAACGTTTGGCGGAGGATAATTCGAACGGAGCAGCGGACGGCTTCTTTCATCCGGTCGCCTTCGAACCGGAAGGATTGGATCTGGATCGTCTCAAGACGCTGGTAAAAAGCGAGGCCTTGCGGCGACCCAACTGTTTCATGTTCGACGAGGACGAGACCACGCCGCTCTTTGTCATGCGCGCGGGGACATGGCTGGT
>SLMC01000048.1 GCA_007133745.1 Kiritimatiellia bacterium | reverse complement strand
TCAGCGAGCGTCATTGTCCGTCCTGCAAGCTGGCTCTGAGCGAATTCAGGAAATCGTCCCGGCTCGGATGCGGCGACTGCTACGAGGTGTTCGAAGCCGAGCTTGGCCCCATGCTGCGCTCCATGCACAAGGGGATGCAGCATCAGGGCAAGGCGCCGGCCGGCGAACGCATCAAACGCGATTTATGGAGTTTGCAAAAAAAGCTTAAAGACGCCGTGGCCAGCCAGCGTTTCGAGGATGCGGCGGCCTTGCGCGACAAAATAAAGGCTCTGACAGCATGATTATTGACGATTTAGTGAAGAATCCCGGGGCCTGGCTGGCGACCGACAGCGAACCGGGCGTTGTTATCAGCCATCGCATCCGCCTGGCCCGCAATGCCAAGGGCGTCCCCTTTCCCGGCTGGACCGACAACCGCGCCCGGCGCGCGTTGCGCGAGCGGGTCTTCGAGATTTTGCGTGACATCCCTTCGTTGAGCAGCGGACTTTTCCTGGACATGGACAGCCTCGATCCGCTGGATCGCGAGGCGCTGCGCGAGCGTCGGCTCATCAGTCTCGAATTGGCGGAACAGGACAAGGGCAATGGCGGCGGCGTGGTGGTCTCTGCGGACGAACAGATCGCCATTATGATCAACGAAGAGGATCATTTCCGAATTCAGGGCATCGGAACAGGCATGGAGCCCGACAGCATCTGGAAACGCCTTCGCGAGTTGGACGAAGAAATCGAGCAGCGTATCGACTACGCCTTCAACCCTGCGCTCGGGTACTTGACCGCCTGTCCCAGCAACGTCGGCACGGGCTTGCGCATCAGCATGATGATGCATCTGCCGGGCCTGAGGATCATGGACGAGATGGGACCGGTCGCCAAGGGGCTGGAAAAGATCGGGTTGACCGTACGAGGTCTGAACGGCGAGGGCACGGAAGCGGCCGGCAACATGTACCAGATATCGAATCAGTCCACGCTGGGCGAGAGCGAAGAGGCCATTATGGCGCACCTCTCGGATATCGTTCGGGACATGGTGAATCACGAGCAAAACGCTCGGGCCCGTGTTCTGGAAAACCGAAAAGTCTCGCTGCTGGATCATGTCGGCCGGGCCTTCGGCATTTTGCGCAATGCCACGCTGCTGTCGTTTCAGGAAGCGGTGGAGCTGCTCTCCGCGCTGAGGCTGGGCGTGGAATTCGGCTTGGTACAGCGTCTGTCCGTGGGACGCATCAACGAGGCCATGCTCCTGACTCAGCCGGCGCATCTTCAGAAAATCGCAGGCGAAACCAAAACGCCGGACGAACGGGACGAATTTCGGGCGCGCATGGCGCGCGAATTGCTTGGCGCCGCCCATTTGAAAAGAACCCGAAGCCGCCGAACGCTCGGCACGACACCGACCCAAACCGCAAGGAAGCCATCATGAACGGATTTTCCAATTTCACGCCGCGCGCGCAACGGGTCATTCAACTGGCCCGCAAGGAGGCCGACCGGTTCAACCATCCCTATGTCGGCACGGAGCACCTTCTGCTCGGCCTGATCGCGCTGGGCGAAGGCGTCGCCGTCAACGTTCTGGAACGCATGGGCATTTCTCTGGAAACCGTGCGCATCGAGGTCGAGAAAGCCGTCGGCCAGGGACCCGAGACCAAAACGGCGGGCAACGTGCCCTTCACCCCGCGCTCGAAGAAAGTCCTGCACTTGGCCATGGCCGAAGCGCAGGCGCTGAACCACACCTACGTGGGAACCGAACACATTCTGCTTGGCCTGCTGCGCGAAGACGAAGGGGTCGCAGCCCAGATTTTCGCGCGGCTCGAGGTGGATATCGAGACGGTGCGCATCGAGGTCATGAAGGAACTGGAACCCGATTTCGACTTCGAGGCCGAAGCCATGGGAGACGAGCCGCCCGTGGCAACCAAGCCCCCCCCCAAAGGAGGCTCGGGCAAGGTCAAAACCCCGGCTCTGGCCGCGTTCGGGCGCGACCTGACCGAGCTTGCCGAGAAGGACGAACTGGACCCGGTCGTCGGACGCGCCAACGAATTGCAGCGGGTCATTCAGATTCTATGCCGCCGCAACAAGAACAATCCGGTCCTGCTCGGCGAGGCGGGCGTGGGCAAGACAGCCGTTGTGGAGGGGCTGGCCCGCGCCATTGTTGCCGGCGACGTGCCCGAGATCATGCGCGGCAAGAAAGTCGTGTCGCTGGACATGGCGCTCATGGTCGCCGGCACGAAATACCGCGGGCAGTTCGAGGAACGCATCAAGGCCGTACTGGACGAACTGCGACGCGTCAAGAACGTCATTGTCTTCATCGACGAAGTGCATACGATCGTCGGCGCAGGCGGGGCCGAAGGCGCCATGGACGCCTCCAACATCATCAAACCGTCTCTGGCCCGCGGCGAGATCCAGTGCATTGGCGCGACCACCCTGACGGAATACCGCAAATACATTGAAAAGGACTCGGCCCTGGAACGGCGTTTCCAGTCCGTGCGCGTCGATGAACCGTCCGTGGACGAAACGATCCTCATCCTGCACGGGCTCAAGGAACGGTACGAATCGCACCACAAGGTGGCCTACACCGACGACTCGCTGGAAACCGCCGCCAAACTCTCGGCCCGCTACATTTCCGACCGCCTGCTCCCCGACAAGGCCATCGACACGCTGGACGAAGCCGGCGCGCATGTCCGCATCATGGCTTCGATCCGGCCGCCCGACCTGCGGAAAAAGGAAAGCGATATCGCCGATATCCGCCTGCGCAAGGAACAGGCCATCCGCACCCAGCAGTTCGAGGAGGCCGCCCGGTTGCGCGATCAGGAAAAGAAGGAACGCGAACAGCTTGAAGAAACGGTCAAGACCTGGAAGGAGCAGGAAGACGTTCGCAAACTCGATGTCACCGCCGAACACATGCGCGAAGTCATATCGAAGGCGACCGGCGTGCCGCTCGCCAAAATGGAAGGTCGCGAACTGAGCCGACTGCTGGGCATGGAAAAAAGCCTCGCCGAACGAGTGATCGGGCAGAAACATGCCGTCGAGGCGCTGGCCAGGGCGCTGCGCCGCTCCCGCGCCGAACTGAAGGATCCCAACCGCCCGATCGGCTCGTTCGTCTTTCTCGGCCCCACCGGCGTAGGGAAAACGCTGCTGGCCAAGGCGCTGGCGGAGTTCATGTTCAACGACGCCGACTCTCTTATCCAATTCGACATGTCCGAATACATGGAAAAATTCGCCGTCTCCCGCCTGGTCGGATCGCCGCCCGGCTATGTCGGCTACGACGAAGGCGGACAATTGACCGAAAAGGTGCGGCGCCGCCCCTACTCCGTCGTGCTGTTCGACGAAGTCGAAAAAGCGCATCCGGACGTCATGCACATGCTCCTGCAAATACTCGAGGAAGGCACGCTGACCGACAGCTTCGGACGCCATGTCAACTTCAGAAACACCGTTGTTATTCTGACCTCGAACATGGGCTTCGATTCGGCCCGCAAAATGAGCGGCATGGGTTTCGGCGACACCTCGGAAACACTCGACTACGACAAGCTGAAAAACCGGATGCTCGAAGAAGCCAAGAAATTCTTCAAGCCCGAGCTGCTCAACAGGTTCGACGACGCGCTGGTCTTCCGCCAGTTGAACCGCAAGGACATGAACGCCATTCTCGCGCTGGAACTCGCCAAGGTGCAGGAACGTCTGGCCGCCAAAGACTTGAAACTTCAAGTCGGTCGGCCGGCCAAGAACTTTCTGCTGGACAAGGGGTTCGACTCGTCGCTCGGCGCCCGCCCTTTGCGCCGGGCTATCGAGCGCT
>SLMC01000303.1 GCA_007133745.1 Kiritimatiellia bacterium | reverse complement strand
CCTACTCGTACACTCTTATCTCTTATTTCTTATCCCCTTTTCCTCGCCCAGATTGCGGAGATTCACGTGTGCGAGTAGGTGTAAGAGTACGTGTTCCTTCGGCTTTGCCCGACTTCTTACCCTCCGACACTTTTCGGAACCGTCTAAACAGTGGACAAAAACCGGTCCACCATGATAAAGGATGGGCTTGTTTATTCGCACCATGCGGATCGTTCGGAATGCACAAGGAAAAGGAACCGCCATGATTTGCGTCAGTCCGAAAATCGTCAGTTGCCATACGGTGGACGCCTCCAGCTTGAAAACGGTTGTTGCGAAACTGATCAAGCCGACCATGACCTCGGAAGAGAAGGCGCTGGCCATTTGGCGCTTTTGCTGGGAGCACACGTATCACTGGCCGGCCCCGCGCGAAGGATCGCGGACCATCCACGAGCTGGATACGGTCTATGACGCCGTGAAGCAGCTCAATGTGTACGGCTATACCTACTGTTTCGCCATTCGATCCCTGGCCGAAGCGCTCTACGAAGCCGCCGGACTGGAAGCGCGCTCCGGCGGGATCGGCGGCCATGTGATCGCCGAAACCTATTTCGACGGCCGTTATCATTATCTGGATCACGATCAGCGCGGGTTCTCCCGATTGGCAGACGGAACAATCGCCGCCTTGACAGACTATCGGGATCGGCCGAAACAGGTGTTCGATCCGGCCGGGCGCAGCCGGCCGTATTTCCCTTCCGAGTCGCGACCGTGGGCGCCGTACGAACAGAAACTCGTTTTTGCCGGCTATCTGGCGGGTCAAACAAACCACTATCGACAGCATGACAAGTATCGCGCCATGCATGCCATGACGCTGGCCCTGCGGCCGGCGGAACGTTTTATCCGCTGCTGGGACAATGTCGGCAAATGGCATTGGTCGCCCGGTCTGGCGGACGGCTATATGGATCCGCTGGACGGTCCGCGCGATCCCTATTACGGCCTGCATCGGGCCGCGCCATGCGGAGAGAACGGCGCCGCGCGCGCCTATGGCAACGGACTGCTGCTTTACCGTCCGAATCTGGGGCCCCGTTCACGCGATTTCGAGGACGGCGTAACGGCGCAGGCGAATATCCGCCGCGCAGGAACGGGATTCGGCCCCCGGCGCGCCGGACGCCCGGCCCATGCCGATTTCCGTGTGCGACTGCCCTACATCATTGTCGGCTGGCCGCAAGCCGTGGACAAGCCGGACATCGTCGGGGCGGCAGTGGTCAGCGGACGCTGTTGGCGACAGACGGCCGCCGATCAGGTTGGGCTGGCCGTTTCGACGGACGACGGCGCAACGTGGAAAACGGTCTGGACGGCCCGCGCCCTGGGCGAGTCGGCCTTCGCTGTCGACCTGTCCCGTCACGTGGAAGGCCGATACGGCTATACGGCGCGCTTCATCCTGAACGCGGCGAAAACGCCGCGCGCCGCGCGAATTCTGGATTTCGGCATGGATACCGCCTGCCAAGTGAACCCCGCCGTTCTGCCGGCCGTACGCCCCGGCCGCAACCGCATGACCCTTGCGCTGGAATCCGGACCGGAAGCGTACGAAGCCTTTATCCAGTATGGCGAACGCGGCCTGGCCACGCACAAGCGACTGTGCCGTTCGATGACCGGACTGCGCATTCAAAAGGCCGCCATTTCCCGTCTGGCGCCGAAAACGCGCGGCAAGCCGGGCAACGTGGTGTACGAAATGGCCGCGCCGAAGGGCCAGACCATCGCCTGGGCCAAGGTCGGCGGCGCGTTCCGCTCGAATCCGCCGCCAAAACACGGCGAACTTTTTCGCATGAACTACGCCCTGGACAATGATCGGCGCTGGACACCACTGTGGGAAGCCGATTTGCCGCCCTATCTCGGCCATTGGTGCTTCGAAGCCGAACGCGACATTCCATTGCCGCGTCCGGCAAGAAAAATCCGGGTTCGCTACGAACTGCAACGGGCGCCGGATCCCGACAGCGAAGGCGGCAGCCTTGTGGAAGCCAGGCTGGCCTGGGGTTGCGAAGCGGCCCCGCCCGCCATGCCGGCCGGCGGCATTCTGGCGACCCATGAATGGCGCGAAGGCACCGCTCTGAAACGCCGTCGAAAAATGGTTGCCCGGTCCGGCCAATCGTACGGATTCCAGGTTCAAGCCGCCTCCGTGACCAATGTCTCGGTGGCTGTCGAGTGGGCTGCGCGGCCGCCCGTCGACGATACGCCGCACCCTAAAATGCTGGCGCGACCGGCCGGCATGCCCGTGGATGCGGAACTTGATCGCAAACGCGAGCGGATGCGGGCCGACCTCGCGCGCCTGAACCGCAAACCGACACTCGCCACCGTGCTGGATCTAAAGAAAAACGGAGGCAACGCCTGGGTGCGCGACAGCATGAGCGCCGCTCTGATCGCGATGAAAGGACCCGCCGCCGAACGCGCGCGCCGCGAGACCGCCTGTCAGGGCGACAAGCGGGTTGGAAACTATCTCGAACAGCGCCTGTTCGATCGGGGTCCGCTTCCCGATCTGATTCGCCTGCTGGAATCCGACGATCCGCGCCGCCGCATCCAAAGCGCGCGCGCATTGACCCGTCGCCGCCTGCGCCGTGCCGCGCCCGCGCTTCGGCGCGCCTTGGATAAGGAAAAGGATGCGACCGCCTGCGCCGCCGAGATGGCGGCTTGGATCGCGCTGCAAAAGCCGGGGGCGCTGCAGGAGCCCGTCACCCTGCCCCGCGCCTGCGACCCGGACGGCCGCCGCGAAATCGCGGCCGCTCTGGCGATCATTGGCCATCCGCAAGCCTGGCCATTGCTGACCGAAGCCGCTCGCGACCCGGACCCCGGTTTGCGCTGGCGCGTCGCATGCGATCTGAGCGAATGCGGCCAAGCCGAAGCCGAGCCGCTCCTGATCGAACTGCTGGCGGATCCCTCCCGCTGGGTCCGTCAAGCCGCCACAGCCGGACTCGCCCGCTACGGTTCGACACATGCGCGACGCGCCCTGCTGAAAATGGCCCGGACCGACCCCGAACCCTTTCTCCGTGCCGAAGCCCGCTGGGCAAGCGGTCAACGGAAGCAATCACCACGAAGAGCTCAGCGCGGCAAAGCCGCAACCCCAAAAAAAGTTTAAACCTAAAAAGAGGGGTCGTCAGCGATCGGATTCTTCATTCTCGTACGTACGGGTTCAGAACAAGGGCATTGGGGACACACTGAAAGCATTTCACTATCCGGCTTGGCATTGATGGCATCGCGATAACAGGTCTGTCCCTAAGGCCTCCAGCTCAAGCGGTAGCGACTTTGTAGTGCCAACGGAAGAGCCTCGCTTGATTATCAATGACTTACGCTGAATAATAAGAAACTTGGGCTAAGGCCTCCTCTGCCTTTGTCTTTCTTTGCGAACAGGGTATAATTTGTGTAGAACAACGAGGGCGCTGCCCAGGGCTTTGTTGCGCGACCCCGTTGGGGTCGTTTCGTTTGTGGCGTCATATCCCTGGGGCGTTGCCCCAGGCTTTGTTGCATAACCCCTTCGGGGTTGGTTGATTTCGATCGAGTCCGATTATTGTTTTTTCGACCCCAACGGGGTCACGCAACACAGGCCGGGGCAACGCCCCGGTATCGTGCACCCCCAACCCCCGACCCCAACGGGGTCGCGCATCCCCGTTTGCGCCGGCAGTGTTGTGGCAACCCTACAGACTGCGGTGGGTTTTGAGTGCCATTCAGGGTCTGTCCCTATAAGTTTCTTAGCCGGTAAAAAAAGAACGGTGAACCGCGCGCCAGCGCGGTTCACCGTT
>SLMC01000207.1 GCA_007133745.1 Kiritimatiellia bacterium | reverse complement strand
GCTGCCCCAAGCTTTGTTGCATAACCCCTTCGGGGTTTATCTGTATAATCCTTTCCTATTCTTGCTATCTGCTAAACGAAAATGGTTGTCACCTACTTTTTATTGTAAAAAATATAGCTCTTTTTCAGTTGACAACACAAGTTTAAAGCGATATATTTTTTCAATGATACTGAACTTGTCGAATGCTTTCGGTTTCGCTCGGCAAAAAGCGAAATCGGCGACTCTTGCCGGATATGGCCGCAGATCCGGACAAGCCATGGTGGAATATGTCATGGTCGCAGGCATCCTGACGGCCATGGTGTTGATTCTCGCTGTTTTTCTCTATACATTCCGCGAATACAGCGGACGAACGCTGGACCTCGTGTCGTCCGATTACCCGTAGAACACGACAAGGCGGGCTGTCAAATTCAACGGAACAATAAACGAAACAAGGAGCATATCGTGAAAAAACACCGTAAAAACAGCAAAAGCGGGCAAGGCATGGTGGAATACATCATCATCGTGGTCATTATCGCGATCGCCGCCATCGCCGTATTCGGCGTTTTCGGCGACAGAATACGCGCCTTGCTCGGCGGGGCGACCGTCGAACTGGGCGGCGATCAAAGCGCCGTAAACGAAGCCACGGAAACAGAATCCGCAGAATGGATCAAGAACTTGGACCGTACCGGCGCGCGATGACGCATCGGATCAAGCTGAGGAATCTCGTTTCGCGAAAACGCTTTGTTTAGAGGCGTTCCGCCCTGCCTGCCGGCAGGCAGGCGAGACCCCTCGCAAGCTTCCGCCTCCGAAAAGAAGCTACGGCGGGACAAGCGGGATGGCTATCTGCACAGGCACCCCCTTTTTCGGACAGGCTCAAGTTAGGACAAGGAATCGCATGAGGGCTACGCCGACATTGCCTGCCGCGTCCAAGGCCGGACAATCGCTGATCGAATCCTGCATTGTCATGGCCTTGATCTGCCTGATTTTCATGGGAGTCTTTCAGGTTTCCATGATTTTCTCGGCACGGGAAATCCTGAACCACGCCTCCGCCCGCGGCGCGCGGGCCAAGACTGTGGGTTTCAATCACTGGATGGTGACCAAAGCGGTTCGCGTCGCGTCGATTCCCAATGCCGGCCGCCTGATCGAGCCTGATTTCGTCAATGAAGACACGTTCCTGCGCTCCGAAATTGCCGGCGCTGAAACCGGCGGCCAATTATGGGAACGCCTGCTGCGCGTCACGCCCTCGTCGCTGCAATACAATCTCGAGCGCGCGCGCATCCCGGAATACCTTGCCGCTCACAACTGGCCGCGCGCCAACTGGGTCCTGAACTACGACCGATGGAACACCGTTCAATGGGAGGGCGACTATTTTACGGCCGCACCCGACGGAACCGTTTCGCCCAACCCCATGGTCCACATACAGGCCCGGCAGGACTATCCCCTTGTGGCGCCCATGCATCGCACGTTTTACGCCGCCGACAATGTCCCTCTGGAAGGCGAGGCCTGGCTGGAAAATCATTACCCGCTCTATCTCGACGATCGCAACTGGTAAGTTAAAGAGGCAAGACCATGCATGACCCATCCCGAAAACCGAACCGACGAGAGCCGTTCGCCTTGCGGCCCCGCAAATCGTCCGGCGGCCAAACCATTGTATTTTTCGTTATGGTTCTGGTCATTCTCGTATTCATGGTCGTCTGGAATTTCGATCTTCACAAAATTCTTTTTGTGAAATCGCTGACCCAGAACGCCGGCGACTCCGCCGCAATCATGGCCGCGCGCTGGCAGGGCATTACGCTCAACATTACCGGCAACCTCAATATTATGCAAGCCCTGGCCCTGTCGGCAGAAGACCCTGACGCCGGAGAAGCCATCAACGGCATCCAGGCCCGGCTCAATTACGTGGGCCCCATGATCGCCTTCATGGCGGCCCAGCAGGCAGCCAAGAACAATCGCGTACGCCGCAACCCGGGTTTCGACGCCCTCTTGCGCGAGCACGCCCGTCAAGTACGCGAAGACTACCCTTATGTCACGGCCCCGGACGGCGAACCGCTGTTCCCGGAACCCTACCCGGGCGCGTGGCCCGAATATGCGTCCATGCTGGAACTTATCGCCAACCAAGGTGTCGCCGCCGGCCCGGACAACGCGCGGCTCTACGGTGACCGAACAGGCGGACATCCCTTGCTGACCGTCGGATTTTACGAAGCGATCGCCGGCAAAAACTGGTGCTGGTTCTACAACCACGCGTCCTCGTTGCTTGAAGACTACGAGGATTACCGCTGGTGGCCCGATCTGCCGCCCCCGCCGCACATGGAATACATCAACAGCGAAATTTTCGGGCTCGGTCTGACGCGACTCGAGACGCGACTCGACAGCATGGTTTCCGCGGAACGCATGGACGAAGCCGTTCTGAACAGCGGATTCCCGGGCAGCATTGCCGAAACCGCCTTGACCAATACGGCCGTCTGGTACTGCTACCACCCGCGCGCATGGTCCGCCTGGGACGCCATGGCAACCTCGGGTCCCGACCCGTTCCCGGCCACCGGCCCCGTCCGCCCGCAATACGACTATGCCGGCGCCGACGCCGCCGTCCGCATCAGCGAAGCCACTACGCGCATTTCGCCGGGCCGCGAAGGCGCTGTCGTCACCAACACCATCACCTGGACCGCCGCCGCCAAACCGTTCGGCCACCTCAACGAATCCGACCGGCCCAACGCGTACGGACTCGTGCTGCCCGCCTTCCACGAGGCGAGGCTGATTCCGCTGGACGCCTCTTCCGTTCCGTCCGGCGGAAGCTACGATCTCGATTGGCGCGAGCACATCGAAAACCATCTCCCCGAATACATGGAGCATGGCCCCCGTCCGTCCGATTGCTGGTATTGCAAACAACTGATCGTCTGGGAACGCCCGGGATTCCGGCAGGAAGGCGTCGACTGGCTTCTGCTCTACAGCGACCGCTGCACCGTACCCTCCGGACCCGGCTCCCATCGCGGCGGCGGACGAAGACGCGCGCATTGAACAAAGGCTCAATAGAGGTTAACGGCATGGACAGCATCGCGCATCGCTCGAACACCAGGGATCGTTCAGGCCAGGCCATCGTCGAGTTCATCGTCGGTCTGGTCGCCGTGCTGACGCTTTTAGCCGGCATTCTGCAAGTCGCCAGCCTAACCAAAACGCATACCGACACCGTCATCGAAGCCCGGCGGCGGGCCGCGGAACTGGCCATGACCGACCTGCCGCGCGGCACGGACATCCATTCGAACCCCGACTGGCTGCGTACTTGGCGAGACGGTCCCGACGGACGCCCGCACAGTCACGACGATATTCCCGTCTTTGACGATCCGAACCCGTTCAGATCCATCGTCGTTCAGCGCGCCGCGCCTGCCGAAGACTGGAATCTCATGTACGAAATCCCCAACAACCGCGTGGCTCGTTTACGCGGCGCTCACGATCCGGGCAAATTGTTCGGACTCGTGCGCGGCCACGATTCGCGCCCCGTCCCCCTGATCCCGGCCGCCCGACACCTGTTCTACGATGCCGAAAGCATCGATGTCCAAGCCGAAGCATGGATACCCTGGCTCAAGGGGTTGTATTAGCGCCTTAATCTCATGACGAACAAATATTTTTTTCGCAACCGCTCGCTCGCGCTGCGCGCGCTGATGGCGGCGCTTTGCGTCGCCGCCGTCAGCCCGGCCGCCGCGCGCGTGTTCCGTCGATGGCATAGCACCGGCCACGCCGCGCGCGCCCTCGCAGCCCTGGGCGGCACCTCGGCCTACGAGTCAAACGTATCCATCAACAACGGAT
>SLMC01000340.1 GCA_007133745.1 Kiritimatiellia bacterium | reverse complement strand
CATTGCAACCGGTGCTAATGACGACATATCCCGAGAAAACATTCTTTCGGATAAATGCCGAAAGCGGTTTATCATCACGATCGACAAGCTGCGCGAGGGCTGGGACTGCCCGTTCGCCTATGTGCTCTGCTCGTTCCGCAATACCAATTCGGCGACGGCGGCGGAACAGATACTCGGGCGTATTCTGCGCATGCCCGGCGCGAAACGCAAGGCACGGCAGGCATTGAACGAGGCGTATGCGTTTATTACCTCGTCGAATCTGCAGTCCACTGTCGAGAACTTGCGGGACGGTCTGATCAAGAACGGATTCGAGCGTCAGGAGGCGCACGACCTGATCCATACCGCCGAGGAGCTGGGAACCGACGACCTTTTCACAATGACTTCTGGCGTGACCTTCACAGCGCCGGAGTTGCCCGAACCGAAGTCCATCCCGTCAGGCTTGGCCGCGAAGGTCGAAATTGCGCCTGAATTGGGATCAATCACGTTGAAAGGCAATTTCAACGCCAAGCAGGCGGCGACACTGGAAAGCGTTTTCCGGACACCGGCTGGCAAGGAAGCGATCCGCCAAGCCATCTCGCGCTTGCAAACGCCCAAGGCGCCTGTGCGCAAGACCCCATCGGAATTGGGCGAGCTGTTCCGGGTACCGCTACTGGCGTATCGACAGGGCGAATTGTGGGAAGCCTTCGAGGAAACGCATCTGCTGCAAGGCGACTGGCGGCTTTTGGATTACCCGGCCGAATTGAGCGAAACCGAGTTTGCGAAGCCGGAACGGAGCGCCCAGGGCGGCCGTTTCTTTATGCGCGAGGAAAGCATCAAGTTCGAGTATTTCGACAACGTCGAGGCGCAATTGGCCCTGTTCGACTTTCAATCCGAATGGAACCAGGTGGATTTGGTGGACTGGCTGTCGCGGAACATCCATGACGATAGCGTCCTACCCGACGAAAAGGCCGCCTTTCTGAATCGCGCAGTGACGGCATTGATCGAGACACACGGGATGTCGTTGGAGGAATTGAACTATGCGAAGTTCCGTTTGCGTGCCGCGCTGGAACAGAAGATTCGAGCCGCCAAGCGCGAGGCCATGCGCAAGGTGCATGAAATCTTGCTTTTGGACCCGGCGGAGTTCACGGCGGACGGACGTTGCGAGATGGTTTTTCAACAGGGGCGCTATGCCTATGATTGGCTCTATGCAGGATTCACGGATCTACCCCGGCATTTCTTCCCGCAGATCGGCAATCTTCGCCCCGATGGCGAGGAATTCGAGTGCGCGGTATTCCTGGCAACCCGGCTTGAAGGCGTGAAATACTGGCTGCGCAACGTCGAGCGCAAGCCGACATCCTTCTCGCTGCAAACCGCCACAGACCGGTTCTATCCCGACTTTCTTTGCCAAATGGAGGACGGTCGGATTCTGGTTGTCGAGTACAAGAACACCCGCGATTGGGACTTGCCGGACAATATCGAGAAGCGGCAGCTTGGCGAACTGTGGCAGCGTCGAAGCGAAGGCAAGGGGCTATTCATCATGCCACACGGCAAAGACTGGACCGCGATACGCGCGAAGCTCACGTGACCAGTGAAGCTCTTGCAAAACCCCTCTGCGGCTCACCGCAGGTTCGCCCTCCATTCGAAAATCCACCGCCATGCAATCATCTGGAGGGCGAGGCTGTGCCGAGCCGTTGTCTGACAAGAGGTCATCAAGCCTATCGTGTTTTCCCGGTCAGATATTTCCACATCTCTCTTTTGGCATCTTCCATGCCGGGAAGTGTGGGCGAAACTTTCAGCGCGATCCCCAGTTCCTGCAGAATGGACGCCAGCATCGGGTGGAGCTTGGGCGAGGCTATGCGAATTTCCGCCGGAAAAAATCGCGCTTGAACGAGCAGCGAGACGAGTCGGGCAGGGATTTCCTCCCACATGCGGGCCAACCCGTCCGTGGCCTGCATAGGCTCCGAGCCTAGAATGAAATAGCTTTTGGGCTCAACGGCCATAAGCAAATACACGAGTGTCGGGCGTTTGCCTGGCTCCGTTACGCCGGTGGGGGCGATGAAGAAGTCCACTTCGGCCGCTCGCGTGTCTCTAGGCAAGGCTTTCAGGGCGGCGATTTGACTTCGTTCCACTTTGAATGTAAGAGAAACAGGCTCTGGCGGCGGCAAGGTAAGGGTCGAGTCCACCCATTCCGAACCCCGCCGCTCGCGAACGAAAATAATTTGCGGACTGTCCGTATCGAGCAGTTTCGGGGCATCCTCCAGCCGCATCGCCATGCAAAGGGTTTGTTCCAATGCCACGGCAAGGTTTTCCGCTTCGTTCCTGTCCAAAAACCACGGATAGAATCCCGGCCGGTAGCTTCTGAACATCGGCCAATTGTTCCTGCCGCGATAGCGCAGGCCCAGCGTTTTGATCACATCCCGATCTTCTTTTTCAAGCATGTCGCGATCCTCGAACGACGCCATGAGCTGCGGCAGTTCGAGGACGTCTTCAGGGACGCCGGAGCCCATCGGTCTGCTCTGGATGTCTCCGAACGTATGCAAGGTGTCGTGCCCAAGATAGACCGTAACGGCATAATGCACGCCGTTTGCGCCCATGACGCTGACATAGCCGAATTCGCCGTTGTCGGGAAATTGTATGCCGAACACGTCCGTTTCCCGCATCCATGTCCACGGCGCCAGCTTATGGACATGCTCGGCGGCGGCATACAGTCTTCGCCAGGTCTCGATGTCGACAGATTCGCTTGGCAATGTCATGATTCGTTTCCTTTCCTCATCGCGCGCACCTTGCGCAAATAGTCAAAAGGAAATATAGCACGGTGCGCTGCCGATGGCAAACGTTTTGAGCGCCATCAGCGATTCTCATTTTGGCTTGGCCCCCTGCCGCCTTGTGCGGCAGGCGCCTGAGATTGGGGTGGAAAGGCGTGCCTTTCCACCCCAATCTCCCGTTCCCGCGACGCAAGGTCGCGGGGGACGGCGTCATAATGCGAATTGCTGGAGCGCCATGACTTTCACTTGACAGGGACGGAATTATTGTATAATCGTCAGCAGGAAAAACCGACAGACACCTTGCGGGAGCTGAAGAACATGAAAGATTTCAAACTGAAGGACATTCTGGGGCTCATGCGCCAAACGGCGCCGTTTCTTGTTTTTCGTTTCGCGATCTATGTCGGCATCACTGCGGCGTTCGTGCTGGCGACCGGGATCGGCGCAGGGCTTGGCTACGGGCTGGGCGCCATCGGCGGCAACCGCGCGGCCGGCAGCACGTGGGGCGGATTCATCGGCTTCGGCTTGGCCGGAGCAGCCCTGGTTTTTTTCCGCGAATACCTGCTTTACCTGGTGAAAGCGGGCCATATTGCCGTACTGGTCGAGATCATGGACGGCAAGGAACTGCCGCAAGGTCGCGCGCAAATCGAGCACGGGCAGAAAGTCGTTCGCGAAAGGTTTGCGGAATCGTCCGTACTGTTCGGCCTGGATCAATTGATCAAAGGCATTCTGCGCGCTTTCAACCGCGTGTTTTTTTCGATCGCTTCGTTTTTGCCCCTGCCGGGAGCGCAGGGCCTGATTAAATTTGTCAATACCGTCATCACACTGTCGCTGACCTACCTCGACGAAGTTATTTTGGCCTACAACATTCGGACCCGCAGCGACAACCCGTGGCAATCGAGTCGGACCGCTCTCATTCTCTATGCCCAAAACTATAAGGCATTCCTGAAGAATGCCGTTTGGCTGGCACTGATGATCTGGGGACTCACAGCCCTAGTCTTTCTTGTCATTCTTGGACCCGTTGCACTGTTCGTCGGACTGGTTCCGGCCT
>SLMC01000336.1 GCA_007133745.1 Kiritimatiellia bacterium | reverse complement strand
CCCCTAACCCCTAACCCCTAGCTCCTTCTTATCCCCCCTCCCCCGGCCCTTCGTTCCCGCGCAGGATGCGATGAAAGGCGGTTCCCGGCATGTTCAGTTCGCCGGGCGAGCCCTGTTCGACGAGCGCGCCGTTTTCAAGCACGAACACGCGGTCGGCATTGGCGATGCTCGAATAACGCTGGGCGATCACGATAACCGTGCTGGTTTCGCGCAGCGATTCGAGTCCGTTCCGGATCGCCTTTTCCGTCAGGGGATCCACGGCCGAGGTGCAGGCGTCCAGAATCAGGAAGCGCGGTCGGCGCAGAATGGCCCGGGCGATTCCGATGCGTTGTCGCTGGCCGCCGGACAGGGTCACGCCGCGTTCGCCCACCACGGTGCCGTAGCCGTCGTCGAGCTCCATGATGAAGTCGTGCGCCTGGGCCAGTGTGGCGGCCCGCACGATATCTTCGTAAAGCGCGTCGGGCCTGCCGTAGGCGATGTTTTCGCGAATGGAGGTCGAAAACAGAAACGTTTCCTGAAAGACCAGGGCGAATTGACTTCGTACGTCATCGAGAGCATAGTCCCGAATGTCGCGCCCGTCCAGCAGGATGCGGCCGAAATCGGGATCGTAGAACCGGCACAGCAGGAGCGCCAGCGTGGTTTTCCCGGAACCGGTGGCGCCGACGAACCCCGCCGTCGAGCCGGCGGCGATATCGAGGGCAATGTTTTTCAGAGAAGGCCTGTCGTCGCGGTAGCCGAAAGACACGTCCTGGAAGCGCACCGATCCGGGTCCGTCGGACGGCAGCAGGCATTGTCCCCGGTCTTCAAGAAAATCGCGGGCCTTGAACAACGTGCCCAGCCGTTGAGCCGTGATGCCGAACCACATCAGCAGGTTCATGCCGCGCCCCAGCATGCGCACGCGCGGCTGGAGCGAAGACTGAATGAAAAACAACTGGAACAATACGCCTGCCGTTGGCGGATTCCCTGTAACGCGGCCGGAATAAATGGCGGCGCCGAGCACGGCCGGGATGCCCAGATACATGGCCCAAACCAGCGCCTGGGACATCGCAACCGACAAGGACATTTCATTGAAATAGGACTGGTGATAGTCGTGCGCCTTGCGATTGTAGGCCGCGCATTGACGCGTATGGGCACCGAACGCGCTCGCGATCAGGTGGCCTTCGATATTTTCGCTGAAAAACCGGACCATATCCGCGAAACGCCGCTTCGTTGCGGCATAGGCGCCGTGTCCCCACTTGAAATAGATCCAAACTCCGCACAGCGCCAGCGCCAGCAAGCCCGACGACCATAGTCCCGCCAGCGGGCAGATCGTCCACATGAGTCCGCATGCCATGACAATATACACAACCGATTCCAACTGATGGGTCAATCCGAACCGGAAATAGCGCGACGCGTAGTTGACGTCCTCGACGACATTCGACACCAGCGTCCCGCTGTGCGTTCTGTCGTGATAGGCAAAGGACAGATTCTGCATGGTCTCGAAAATCCGGTGGCGCAAATCGCAGAGCGCTTCCTCGCCAAGCCGGGTCTCGAGAATCGACCGCGCATAGGTCACGACCCACCGAACAAGGGCAACTACGATCAAAGCCGCCGGCAACAGTGCGATGCGGCCGGCAGGCGTGGCCAGAAAATCGAGCGGAAACGGGCCCGCCCGCAACGGATTGCCGCTCATGGCATCCACATAGAGCTGCAACAGCTTCGGAAACACCAGCTCGACGGCGTTGAAGAGAAACACCGCGCCTAGCGTACCGGTCAGCAGCCGCTTCCGCGAACGCAAGCATATCCGCAACAAGTCGGCCATGTCCCGCGCCAGACTCATAGGGGCATCCCCGGCTGCATCATTCCATTGTTCCATGCGGTGATTGTCATAATGAGAAGATGGGCCGCCTCTCTTTTCCCGTCAACAACAAACTGCTTGGCCTCGAATTTTCGGGGCGCATTTCAGAGTCGCCGCCTGCCCCCCGGCGGAACCAGGGACACAGGATGAAGGTTGGACATTCAGGAAAAGGAAGATGCCACGCTGGAGCGTGGCGCGCCCTATGTCGGTTCTATGTCGGTTGGACTTTCAATCCGACCGGAAAAAATCGACCGACAGAATGTCGGTCCTACGTCAAAGCTGCCTCAATCCCCAGCCGGGATCAAGAAGTCCGCATTTCCGACTTGCCAATTCATGTCGTGTTCATGTAGTTTTGCCGAAATTCATCCGTAAAGACGACGGCTCGTCGTCGCGCGGCAAAAGGAGGAGGAAAGAAAACGCATGCATTATGTCGTTTGCATCAAGCAGGTGCCGGATACGACCGACGTGAAGATCGATCCGGAAACCAACACGCTCATCCGCGAAGGGGTCGCATCCGTTGTCAACCCCTTCGACATGTACGCCATCGAGGAAAGTCTGCGCCTCAGGGAAAAAACCGGAGGCAAGGTTACGGCGCTGACCATGGGGCCGCCGCAGGCGGAATCGGTTCTGCGCGAAGCCATTTCAATGGGCGTGGACGCGGGTATTTTGGTTTCCGACCGCGCGTTCGCCGGCAGCGATACGTGGGCGACCAGCTATACGCTGGCGGCCGCGCTCCGGAAGATCGGCGACGCCGACATGATTCTGTGCGGCAAACAGGCGTCCGACGGCGATACGGCCCAGGTCGGACCGGGCATCGCCACGCATCTCGACCTGCCTCAGGTCACCTATGTCCGCAAAATCGAAGAGATCGGAGAAGACAAGGTCGTCGCGGAACGGCTGCTGGAAGACGGCTATGAATCGGTCGAGTGTCCCGTTCCATGCGTCCTGACCGTCGTCAAGGAGATCAACGAACCGCGACTCCCCTCGCTTAAAGGCAAAATGGCGGCGCGCAAGGCGGAGATCGTCAAGTGGACCGCCGCCGACCTGAACGCCGATCCGGCATGTCTGGGCCTGACCGGATCGCCCACGAAAGTGGTGAGAATTTTCTCGCCGCAACCGAGGGAAGGCGGAGAGATGCTGACAGGCGAACCGCACGAAACGGCGGCGAAGCTGGCGGAAAAAATCAAGGATGTACTTTTGGGGGTGACGTCATAATGGCCGAAGAAGCGATCAGAGTATTGGAAGATAAATGCGTAGGCTGCAAACTGTGCATCAAGGCCTGTCCTTTCGACGCCATTGCGGTTGAGAACAAGCTGGCGATGATCGACTTGGCCAAGTGCACCCTGTGCGGCGCCTGCGTGGACGCCTGCAAGTTCGATGCGATCGACCTGAAGAAATCGACCGAAACCGTTGCCGATCTGAGCGGCTACCGGGATGTCTGGGTGTTCGCCGAGCAAAGCGGCGGCTCCGTTCAGTCCGTAACCTACGAGCTGCTTGGCGAAGGCCGCAAGCTGGCCGACACGCTGGACATGAACCTGTGCGCCGTTCTGCTGGGCTCGAACATCAAAGACAAGGCCGGCGCGCTTGTCGCTCGGGGCGCGGACAAGGTCTATGTCGTGGACAAGCCGGAACTGGAATATTTTCAGGACGAACCCTACGCAGCGGTTCTGGTCGATCTGGTCAAAAAGCATCGGCCCAACATTCTGCTCTGCGGCGCGACGACCATCGGGCGCAGCCTGGTCTCGCGCGTGGCCGTGGCGACCAAAGTCGGGCTGACGGCCGACTGCACAGGCTTGGCCATCGACCCCGAGACAGGGAATCTGCTGCAAACCCGTCCGGCTTTCGGCGGCAACATCATGGCCACGATCGTATCCCCGAATGCCCGTCCGCAAATGGCGACCGTTCGCCACAAGGTCATGAAGGAGGCCGAGTCCGATCCGGAACACCAGGGCGAAGT
>SLMC01000285.1 GCA_007133745.1 Kiritimatiellia bacterium | reverse complement strand
GCAGACTTCCTGACCTCGGCTGAGGATTGAGGGTGTTTCCCGGAAAATGAGTTGGCACATTCTTAGTGGCATGGGCGTCCCGCCCATGGAATATATTGAGGAAACACGGGCACGATGCCCGTGCCACGATATGAAAATGTGCCAAATCATTTTCCGGCTAGATCAAGAATTCTGAAATGTTTCGGGAATCTGCGGCCATTAATCTTCATTCTGCTTCCATTTGTTCTATTTGGCGTAATTGTTGGAGTCCAGGTTTCCCCTCTCGCGCATCTTCATATCCCGCATACCCCTCACTGTCGCCCTTGATGCAGAAGCCGGGCGAAAGCGTCCTTGCCCAGAACGGCGCGGCAGATCATGAAGGCGGAGACCATGGCGCCGACCAGGCCGGGCAGCACCGCGCTTTGACCGGCGGCGTACATGTTGCGCACCGGCAGTTTGCCGAACAGGTTGTATTGTCCCATTTTCTGCCGTACGCCGTATGCCGATCCGTCGGGCGAATGCAGCCAGTCGCGGAATGTCAGCGGCGAGGCGTTGTCCAGTAGTCGAAAGCGGTCTCCGTACACGCCGGAATAGGCCTTCATGCGGGCCAGCATGCGTTCCGCGCGTTCTGTCTTATAGGCCTGATACTCGGGAGGCCGATGTCCGGTTCGCGTGTTGCGCCATGGCGCAACCGAGGCCTGCGAGGCGATTTCCAGGCCGGTAACCGCCAGGCGGGTGCGGGTTCCGACGGGTTCGGCGCTGTTCAGAATGACCAAAGCGGAGTCGTCGGTTCGGGTCGGGTCCAGCAGCGCGTTGAGGTCGATGTCGGGAAACAGGGATACGATCTGATCGGTTGGGCTGTCGTTCTCGGATGCGTCGGTCTCGCCGAAGACGGAAAAAAAGCCGCAGGACGGTTCGAACGCTTCGATGCGGTCAATAAAGGCTTTGCTGATGCGATCGCGGGGCAGCGTCCTCAGAATCTCGAACGGATGCATGGTCAGGACGCAAGAGGAAGCGGCGATTTCCTCGCCGGTATTGAGCCGGAATAGGCCGGCCCGGTCGTTTTCGATATCCAGGCAGTCTTCGACCCAGGTCCCGGTCGAGATGTCGACCGATCCGGCTTTGAACAAGTCGCTAAAGGCGTCGATAAAGGCGTTGCCGCCGTGTTCGACACGGGCGACGCCTTCGTACATGGCCAGGCAGATGCGGGCGTGGTTGGCGAAGGAGACCTGAGCGGGCGCGGTTCCGTAGCACATGCAGAATCCGGACAGCACGGCCTTGAGCAGCGCGTTGTCTGTGAGCTCGTCAAGGGTTTCTTGCAGGGTGACGTAATCTTCATCGACAGGGCGGGGCGACAGGGACAGCGCGTCCAGCGACATGGCGGACGTGCCGCGGCAGACGTGTTCCATGCGGTCGAAATAGCCGTCGATGGCCCGCGATTCGCCCTGGAACACGTCTTTCAGGCGCGCGCGGATGCGGGGCAGACCGCACGGCACGTCGATCTCCTTGCCGAGCGATTCGAATACGAAGCGGTGGGCTTGGTCCGGATCGGGGAACAGCGGGCGAACGGCGTCCCGCATGCCGAGAATGCGGAGCATGTCGCGCAAGATGCCGTTTTCGCCGAGCGCGCCGGTGAAATGGAAGCCGGTATCGAAGGGCAGGCCCTTGCGTCGAAAGCGGCGCAGAGATCCGCCGATGCGGGGCGCCTTTTCGACGAGACGCACGCTGCGGCCCGCCATGTTCAGCAGGCGCGCGACGCATAGGCCGGCGATGCCGCTGCCTGCTACGATATGGTCAACGGTTGTCATATTACTTTTGACCGTTCCTAAGATGCGACGCAAACGCATCGCATCGATTTGAGATTTAAAATCTGAAATTTTTTATGCGGGCGTGGGCCCGGCTCGGGTTCAATAGGGCCTTTTGGCCGGATTATTTTTCCATATCTCGAGCGTTTTCAAACCGGCCCGGCGCCGGATTTGGCGGAATTTCATCTGGCGGCGCGGCCAGGGCAGGGGCAGTTCCCGGTAAATCGCGTCGTCGTCGAATCCGGCTTCGGCGGCGTCCCGGCGTGTGCAGGCGAACACAATGCGTTCAATTCGGGCCCAGTACGCAGCCGCCAGGCACATGGGACAGGGTTCGCAACTGCTGTAGAGGGTGCAGCCGTCCAGACTGTGCGAGCGCAACGTTCGGCATGCGGCCCGGATGGCCATGACCTCGGCATGCGCCGTCGGGTCACGGCGCTGGACCACGTGGTTGACGCCTTCGCCCAGTAGCCGGTCGCCTTTAACAACCACCGCCCCGAACGGGCCGTTGCGACCGGAACGCGAGCTGGCGTTCGCCAAGGCGATGGCTTTGTCCATGAAACAGGTGTCGCGATGCATAAGCAAGTTGTTGGTCCCCATACTTAATCTTTTGCCCTAATCTTTCGCCTTAATCCTTCCTTGTCCCTACACCAACGCACTAACGCACGTTCCTTTCTTCCGCTTCCAAGCTAGGGTCTATAGTCTGAAACCCTGCGCATGTCAAAAGGAATCCGGGTTGCAATTCTTTCGGCAAGGCGCTACCTTTCCGCGCATGACACCGAAAAACTCCTTTACCTATCCGCTGACGCCCGCGCAACAGAAGACGCTGGGCCGCATTTTGCGCGACGGCAATTATTTGCCGATCACGGTGCCGCACACCGTTGTGGCCGTGGAAGCCGACCGATGCAATGTTTCGCTGTACAAAAGCGGGAAATGTCTGATTCAGGGCAAAGGCGCGGAAGATTTCGTGACCTTTGTCTTGGAGCCGCTGGTGCTGCAGAGCGTCGGATTGGGCTATGAGGACGTGCTGAACCCCGAGATTTCACAACCGCATTTCGGCGTGGACGAGAGCGGCAAAGGCGATTTTTTCGGACCGCTGGTGATCGCCGCCGCCTATGTCGATGCGAGTCTGGTCGAACCCATGCGCAAGCTGGATGTCAAGGACAGCAAGAAAATCACGAGCGACAAGAAGGCGTTGGGACTGGGCCGGGAACTGCGCAAGTTGCTGGGCCCGAGGCAGACGCTCGTGAAAATCGGGCCGCAGGCCTACAATCGGCTCTATGCCAAGATGCGCAATGTCAACACCCTGCTCGCCTGGGGACACGCGCGCGCGATCGAAAACATGCTGGATGTCTTGCCGGACTGTCCCCGCGCGGTGGCGGACCAGTTCGGCAACGAGCGGCTGATCAAGAATGCTCTAATGAAAAAAGGCCGCGCCATCAAGCTGGAGCAGCGGCATCGGGCCGAATCGGACTTGGCGGTTGCCGCGGCGTCCATTCTGGCTCGGGAAGCGTTTTTGGTTTCGCTGCTTCAGATGGGCAAGCAGTACGAGATCGAGATTCCCAAGGGCGCATCCGCCGCCGTGCAGGATGTCGCCGTCGAACTGGCGCGCAAGCGCGGACCGGAGATATTGCTGCAAACCGTCAAATGCCATTTCAAGACGACCGATACCGTGCTGAACAAAATCGGCAGCGCCCGTTCGGCGCTGGGACCCGAAGGCCAGGCGGTCTCGGCGCCGCCGAAAGGGCGCGGCGCGTATCGGCGCGGATGAACTCTCTCAATCCCCAATCCCAGCGGAGCTGTTCTCCGTAGGTTTCGACAAACACAAGAGAAAGCTGCCTCCGGAGGGATTAGCGAGCGGGAAGAGTGCGATTAGGATCGGCGACGGCACCTTTCCCGTCCTGCACCCGCCGCCGGGTCCGCAGCCCCTTTTAGTGCCTTAATCAAACCGTTCTGCTGTAAAAAACAAGAAAATTTAGCGGGGCATTTCACGGTAATCCAGGCCAAGAGGTCAGAGG
>SLMC01000366.1 GCA_007133745.1 Kiritimatiellia bacterium | reverse complement strand
GTCGGTATCGGGGTTGAGCGGATCGGTGCCGTAGATGAAGATTTCCTCGTAATCCGTGAGGCCGTCGCCATCGGTGTCCGGGTTGAACGGATCGGTGCCGTACACATACAGCTCGTCGTAATCGGAAATGCCGTCGCCATCGGAATCCAGCAGACGAAGATTTTGGGAAACAGCCATGAATTTAGGGGGAACGCGCGCGCCCCACGTCCATGCGACGCCGGCGGTCAGATGCGAGTTGGCGTTGGGATGGGCGCCGAATCCGGTCAGCATGGTGCGAAAGTCGACGCGGGCGGCCCATTCATCGTTGAAATGATACATGACGCCGCCACCGCCACGAATGGTCCAATCGACCTGGTTGCCGCGAATGGGCGCTTCGCCGTAGCGAGTCAACCCGAGGCCGGTGGCCAGATAAGGGTCCAGCCGTTCCCAGCGGGTGAAGTGAAAGATGGCGTCCATGGCCAGGCCGGTGGCTTGCGTACGTTTCCAGTTGTGGTCGTAGCGGCCGTTCACATCGTTGGCATGCAATAGCGGCGCCACATAAAGTCCGCCTTCCCACGACCAGCGTTCGGTCATGTCGTGGCCCAGCATCAAAGACAGCATCATGCCCGGCTTGAATTCCTGCTTGCCTTCGAAATGCATGAAACCCAGCCCGGGCGCGGCATACCACTGGAGCGGAATGCCTTTTTCCTCGAACGCGGGTTCGTCCGCGCGCAGCGCCGAATGGTTTCCGATGCCGCTCGCCGCCCACGCCACTGTCAATGCCGTTGCCAAAATACGCCTGTGAAATTTCATGCGAACGCCTCCCGTTCCTGCCGTGTTGCCGATCAAGACATACGTTATGCCCTATTTCAATTCAAACCTATCGGATGCGGCCGACAAATGCAAGCGCTTGTTTTCGGAGTTTCCCCGCGTGTCGACCATCGCGCCCAGAATCACGAACAGCGTCATCATCAGCTCGGTATCTCCGAAGTTGTATTCCACGAGGCCGTTACCCATGAGTCCCAGAAACATCAACAGCAAAACGAATTCGAGCGTAAAGGTTCGCGTATCGCTCCGGCGTGCGCGCCAGACGCGCCGCCCGGCGACGACCCCCGCGCCGCCCATCCAGATCAGGTACGCCATCAGGCCCGCCCAGCCTGTCGAAACAAGAATTTGCGGTATGTTCGAATGCAAATGCGTTCGTCCTTCTTCGATATGCGGCGCGTATTGGCGCATCTTGTCGTTGGTCAACTGCCCGTAGCCGATGCCGAAAGGATGCTCGCGAATCAGGGCCGGCGCGACTTCCGTCCACATCGAAAGCCGTCCGCCCTGCCGGACGCTCAACTCGCGACTCAGGTCGCCCAGCCGAATGCGAACGGCGGGGGTCGCCAGCGCTAGAACAAGCACACCCGCGATGACCGCCATGGATTTCCAACGTCGTTCCCGGGGCGCGATCAGCAGAAAGAAGCCCGTTGTCAGAGGAAGGGCGCAGAACCACGAGCCGCGCTTGAAATTGACGATGAACGCCAGAATCTGAATGCCCAATGCGGCCAGCCACGGCCGACGGGACTGTCCCGCATCGCGCTTGAACTCGATTAAGGCCAGGGTCGCAAGCAATCCCAGCATATAGAACTGGCCCGCGGTAATGGATCCCTGATGGATCAAGGCCGACGTAAAGTCGTTCGCCCAGGGTTCGCCTGCGCGCAACCCCTGCCATGCGACCAAGGGATTGCCAATCAAAGCCACAAGCGCCAACGCCGTGCATCCGGCAGCCAAGGCCGCCAGAATGGACCGCCGCCGATCGTCGTCGGTCGCGAGCGTTGCGGTCAAGGGGATGACGATCACCCAGCCAAAGCTGGACAGGCGTCCCCAGTGCCGCAGCAGTTGCGGTTGCAGCCCTGTGGCGAGAATGGCCATGAATCCGAACGCGACGAAGCCCCAGAACGCCCCGGTCAGCCGCCACGCCCGACGAAAACGCCACAGGTAAAGCCAGAGCAGGATCATGGCCGCCGCCATGACCGGTTGCTTCAATACCCAGTGCAGAGACAAGGCTGCGGCGCCCCAAAGAACGGACAGCCAACTCGGAAGCCGCCCTTGCGCTGGCCTTGCCCGAATCATGTGCAACAGAATGGCTGTGCCCATGAACGCCTGTCCCGCCGAAATGGAGAAGGTCAGACAAAACACGCCGGCCAGAAAAAAGCGCCAACACCATGTTTCCAGGCTTTTCTCGGCGAAAAACGCGCGTAGGTGTGCGGAAAGAATATTCATCGAAAACGCTTTACAAATCGTCGCGAAAACATCAGAGTGCGCAATGAAGTACGGTATGCCAAAATAAACCCTAACAGGCAAGGAGGAATGCAGGTCATGAAAAACAGTGTATGGTTTGTCGGAGCGCTGGCTCTAGTCGCGTGCGGACTGATCGCGCTCCCGTTCCTGGGATGCGAATCCTCGAGCAAATCTTCAGGCGACTTCAATATTACTCCGCAGGAAGTAACGCTTGTGGCGTCCAATACGCCCGCGCAAACATTTGTCGCCTCCGGCGGCACGGAACCCTATGCCTGGTCTCTGGACGACAGCACATTGGGAACCCTGGACAAGCCGATGGGAACCCAAGTTGTTTACACGGCCACGACCAACATCGGCAACAACGTGCTCAGGGCGATAGACTATGTCGGCGGCACGTCCACGGCCGTGATCAAGCAGGAGTAGTAGTCGGGACGCAAGCGCTTGTCCGCTTCCTGCACGAGAAACGTCCGGCCGCCCGCGTAGTGTAAGTTGACCTGTCGCGATCCGGCGGCGGTTTCGACAGTGGCTTTGCGGAGACTTTCGATGCGCGCCAGCGTGTCGGCATCCAGCCCGGTCGGACGGGTGAATACGGTCGCGTCGCTGAAGACGCTGCCGGCCGCGCAACAGTAGAAACTGACGTACCCGTGGTCTTCATACATCAGCGGCAGGAGGTCGAGGGTGCGGAACGCTTCTTCCCCGTCCACTTCGAAACGCAGTTGTCCGCCAATCCGTTCCGCTACGCAATGATGATCCTTTTCAGGCTGAATGCAGACGTCCGCGAGCGGAACAACGTCCCGGTAGGACCGTTGCAGCGCCGAACCGCTGTTGCTGTAAAGCCCGAACGCGAAGCAGTATCCGTTGGTCTCCGGCCGCCAGCGCTGTTCGCCAGCGGCGCGCTGAATATCGAGCCGGGCCCCGACCACCATGGACAAATCGGCCGGAAAACCGTTGGCGCGAGCAGTATAGCACACCCGAAAATCGTCGGTTCGACCGATCAGCAAACGGGAAGAACACAGGTGGTATTCCGCCGCGTCGCACAGCATGCTGCGTGCCGTCGCGCCTTTGATCTCCCACCCGTCCTTCGGCTTTCTATGCCAGTCCTCCAATCCAGCGTCGCTATCCGGATCGGGGAAAACGCGGGACCAAGGCGCATCCGCCCTACGCTCCGGCAGCGCCTGCAGGGTTTGCCGAAGATTCTGGATGGCCTCGAAATAGCGGCGCGCGGACGCCGTCCCGAACAGTTCGGCAACCGGCACGTCTGGACCGGAAGCGCTCAGCAAGCGACGAATCCCGATGCCGGCGCTGACATACCGGCCTTCATCGTCCAGCGTAAGCTGGCCAATCCCCAGCATGGTCATGAGATTAAGCATCCGGTTGTGTTCCGAAAGCCCTTGGGAATCCTTTTGCCGGATGCGAAAATCCAAGCTGCGCACTTGGGCCTGAAGGGTTACGATGTCATTGGGTTTTTCACAGGTCATGACTGTTCTCGTCTTCTGGACGTTCGCCGGACAATGAGCGGAAACCTAGTCAAAGGAGCATCCTATTCGATT
>SLMC01000054.1 GCA_007133745.1 Kiritimatiellia bacterium | reverse complement strand
GTCCCCGCTCCCCCCTATGGAAATTGATCACCGATCACTGGCGACTGCTCTTTTTAGACTGTCTTTCGCGTCCAGCGCTCTGATTAATGTTGCGCTATTCTTAAGTATCTGTACAGTGCCGAGCATGACAGAGTTCGGAGACATTGCGGGATGCGGGGGATCGGGTCGGGTTCGATCGGGGCTGTGCATGGTCTTTGTGCTTGCGGTTTCGGTCGTGTTCGGCGCGCAGATGGACGGGTCGGCCGATTTGGCGTCGTCCGCCGGCTTGACGGAGGAATTGGCGGCGGTGGATGTCTTGCGTCAGGAGGGGCGGTATTCGGAGGCGCTGGAGCGGTTGCAGGCTGTTCTGGGCAAGCATTCCGCTCGGGCCGAGATTCTGTGGCGCCAGAGCTGGACCAAGGTGGATCTTGGCGAAGCCAGCGACGGAGAAGCGGCCATGCGCAAGTTTTACGAGGGGGCGTTGAGCGATGCCAAGGCTGCGATCGCCGCCGACGAGCGCAATGCGCGCGCGCATCTGGTGTACGCGATAGCCGCCGGCCGATTGGCGCTGATTTCGCCAACGCGCAAAAAAGTCGAATTGTCCCGCAAAGTCAAGGCGCATGCCGACCGGGCGCTCGAGTGCGATCCGGACTTGGCGGCGGCCTATCACGTGCGGGCGATGTGGCACAGGGAAGTGGCGGCGATCGGCGGGTTGTCCCGAGCCGTTCTGCGTCTAGTCTATGGCGGGCTGCCGGAAGCGTCGTACGCGGCGGCCGTGGCGGATTTCGAAAAGTCCATAGAACTTGAAGAGCATGTCGGCGACCGCCTGGAACTGGCTCGGACCTGTCTGGCCATGGGCGATCCCGATCGGGCGCGTCGCGAGCTGGAGCGCGCGTTGACCTTGCCGGTCAAGGTGCATCAGGACCGCAAGCATCGGGAGACCGCCCGGCAGTTGCTGGAAGAGATTAAGTGACTTAACCATCGTCGTCCTGCTGAAAAAACAAGAAAAAAGACATGCGTTTTGGGGTGTGTCTTTCGGAATGCGTACCATGAAGAGCATGAAGGACATGAAGGCCCGTCGCATACAGATATCCTTCCGCGCCTTCCGCGTTTTCCGTGGTAGAAAAAGAAAAATTGAGGAGTTCGGGGTCTGTCCCCAGGATTCCCCCAGGATTCCGCGTTTACTCACTCGTCAACCGTAAGCGTCGCCCGTACGCGTCAACCGATCTTTCCTTGTCCCTTGTCAGTCCTCGCCCCACTCGAAAACCGGCACGGGCTCCTTGGCGGGCAGAGTATTGGACAGGTACCAGAACACATAGCCTGTGTTGCGGAAATTGTTGCCGAACTTCATCATGGACGGTGTGCGGCCGCGTGTGTTTTGGCGCAGTCCGCGGATGAGTCCTTCGCGATATTTGGCGTCGCCGGTTTGTCCGTAGGCGAACGCGAAGGCGTGCAGGACGGCGCCGGCTCGGTCGCCTCGTTCGAGCGCGGCGTCCGCTCCGCCCAGTACGGTTTCGATGGCCTTGACATCGCCCGTCAGCTCGTACCAGGCGCGATGGCCTTCCAGGGCAATGCCGTCGATCCATGCGCCATGCCCGGAGCGCCGGAAGTCGCGGGTGCGTTCGACGATGGCCCGGGCGGCGTCGAGGTAGGATGCGTCAAGCGTGGTTTCGTAGGCGGACAGCAGTCCGACAATGCCGTGGCCGATGCTGCGCGACTGACTGATGCCGCCGGCGGCATGGGTGCGCGCGAAGTTTGCGGAGAGCAGTCCTATCTCGAGCGCGCGTCGGTCGCCCAGCAGCCAGAACCGTTCGAACAGGCTCTGGTTCTTGTAGTGATTGTAGGATGGCGAGGCGAAGACGGGGTCGCCTCGGCCGTACAGGCGGATATGGTCGGGCCCGGCGCTGTAACGGGGGGCGCCGACGTAGCGAGCGTTCGGATGCCAGCAGAAGATGTCGACATCCTGCAAGTGCGTGCTGGCCTGTTCGGCGAGCTCCAGATAGTCCAGACGGCCCGTCCGCGCGAATTGCAGGATCAAGGCGTGCGGATAGCCGTAGTAATTGTTGTCCCAATGAATGTCGGAAGGGCAGTGCCGTTCGCCGGATGTGGCGCGTCGGCGGGCGGTGATGTGATTGATGTTGTCGCCGAAGTTGAACATGCCGTAGGCGTCGGTATCTCGAACGAAATCGCGGTTGTCCAGCATGGCCCGGCGATTCTGTTCGAAGAAATGGTCGTAGGCCCGTATCAGCCAACGGTCCGTTTCGGGATACAGCGCCGGCTGGCTCGAGGCCAGTCGGCCGAAGGCGCGCGTCTGTTCGCCGTACCATGCGGGCGGGCATTGCGCGAAGAGGGGGGTCTGAATGAAGGCATTGAGCGCGACGGCTCGGTTCTGGCTTGTTTTCGGACCGTGAAAGTCGACGACAAACTCGTGCGTTTTGGAGACGCCCGGGAAGAAGTTGGCGCGCGGTTCGGAGGAAACGGTGGACGGGCGTCGGCTGAAGGATGGCCAGAGCGCGATATGGAGCGACCCGTCGCGTTGGGCGAAGAGCCCTTTCGGCCAGTTTTGCCACATCCAGCGCAACGCCACAGTGATCCCCCGTTCGGACCCGGTCAAATCCATGTAGCCGAACCGCCAGGGCTTGGTGGTTTTGGGTTTGCCTTCCAGTACGCCCAGACTCGAATGCTTGACGGCCGCGCCGCCTGCCTCGTAGCGGTCGGCGCTATCGCAGACCAGCCAGGCGCGGTCGTGATCGCCAAACGTTCCGATGATCGGCGCGCTTTCGCCGCCGAACATGTACGTCAAGCCGTCGCCCAGCCGGCCGGGCACAATCACGTGCCAGCGGTCCACAGGTGCGAAATGGCCGATGCTTTCGCCCTGTCGGCATTCGGCGGAATAGACTACCCGCACATGACTTTGACCGCGGTAGGCGTGGATGCGGATGACGTAGTCGAGCAGTTTGTCGTCCGGGCCGTCGGCGTCGTCGGCCAGATGCACGCCGCTGGCCTTGATCACAACGCGCATGGGGCCCTGTTCTTCGATGACGACTTGGGAGGCCATGTCGTTCGACGCCCGGTAAAGGCGGTAGGAAGGCAGGTTGGGAAAATTCGACCAGAGGACGGGCCCGCTCATGCCGCCGGGCGCGACGATGCGGGTGGAGTCGTCGAAGGCGCCGTTTCCGGATTCGTCCAGCCAGGCTTCGTCGATCAAGTTGAATCCGCTCTTGCGCACGGCAAACCGCACCGGGCCGGTGGTCACGACAATGCGCTCGTCGTCTTCCGCAACGACGACGGGGTTTTCGATCGGAGCGGCCGGCCCGTCGTCACGCAGATAAAAGGGGCGCATGGCGAAGGCGGACACATGCGCCTGAAAATCGAGCAACGCCCAGCGGACCGACCGATCCCGCCACCATTGCACGGTGGGCACGATTTGACAGGGAATCTCGTTGCCGTCCGCGTCGACCAGCCTGAGTTTCGACACGTCCTTGTAGGCGCCCTCCGGCAAGGGCACGCCTGACGTCACCGGCTGGCTGCTGCGGTCGACGCCGTGCCGCTCGGCAACCGAAAGCTCGAGGTTCAAGCCGTCGGCCTGTGTCGCCATCCAACTTCCCGCCCATATCGTTGCCGCCGCCGCCAGTCGCACGCAAAGTTTTTTGGGCATCGCGTCCTCCTTCATGGGTAACCGAGCTTCGCACGGCGATCCTGCGGCAAAGAATGTTTGCCACAAAAAGTCACGAAAATTCACAAAAAAACCAGGAAAAAGTTTTCGTTTTTTTCTGTTTTATTGCTTGACACCCTTTTCAACATTCAGATGATAGGTTTTCTTAACCCCATTTGTCAAGAG
>SLMC01000322.1 GCA_007133745.1 Kiritimatiellia bacterium | reverse complement strand
GGTCGCCGCACTCCAAACTTCAAGCCCAAAGGGGACGGGAAGCGACCGTCGCCGATCCTAATCGCACTCCCTTGCTCGCAGATCCCGCCGGAGGCGCTCCGCTGGGATTATGCTCGGAATACCGACGGAATAATGGCGCCAAATTGTTTTCCGAAAAACCCCGCCAAAACATCGCCGAGATCAGGAATATGAATTTGTGTAGAACAACGAGGGCGCTGTCCCAGGCTTTGTTGCTCAACCCCTTTGGGGTTGTCATTAATCCTTAACTTGTTCTCTCGGACAAGCTTTTAGCATTCAAAGCGCGCCGGGCATTGCGCCGCCAGCGGTCGGCCCGGTCTTCGGGAATGTACCCGAACAGGGGATGAACCACGGTCCTGTAGGTGGCGTCGTCCATGGTCGCCAGCGCATCCGGCGTTAGCCGTGAGGCGACGGCTTCGAGCCAATCGGCTTTCTTCAGGGATTCCCATTGGCCCTTGTTCAGGGGGCACACCTCCTGGCAGCGGTCGCAGCCGTAGATCCATTCGCCCATGGCGTTCCAAAGTTCCGGCGCAATCGGCTCCGGCGCAAAGTAGGTTAGCCAAGCTACGCATCGGTCCATCCGCATCACGTACGGCTCGGTCAATGCGCCGGTGGGACAGGCTTCGATGCAGGCGCGGCAATCGGGCGGACAGGGCGAATCGAGCGACGGCTTGTCGGGCGGCAGTTCGGCGTCCACAAGCCAGGTCTCGATGTTGCACCACGAGCCGCAGCGCGCGTACGCGAACCCGTTCCGGCCAAACCGCGCCACACCGGCCCGCGCCGCCGCCCATCGGTCCGGAAGGCCTCCCCGCCGAATGCGCAACCCTAGCGCTTTCAGCGCCCGGCCCAGATTTTTCGGCATGGCATGCTCGGGACAGACCGAGCAGCGCCGATCAAAGAGATACGCGCGCCCGATGCGGCCGGTCAGCGGCTCGGGCGCCGCATAGTGTCCGTACCGCCGTATACACACGATAGCGGATCTGGCCCAAGGCGTTCCGGCCCGAGGGTCGGCCCGATTGAGCATGGGTTCGTACAACGCGCGCGTCTCGGGGAAACGGGCGATGCGATCCCGTATGGCTCGCTCGAATTCCGTGAACGGTTCGAGCGAGCAAATGCCGCAGTCGGCATATCCCGCCTCTCGGGCAAGACGCTTGACGGTTTCGGCGATGCATGCTGCGTTCATATTCAGGGGGTAGGGCTTCACATCCAACGAAAACGGCCGTAAATCTTACGGCTTTACCATCTTCTTCTTGATGAAAGGAGAATACGCCGGCGCTTTCACATCGGAGGATGTTCTCCATCTTGATATATTGATGATATCGGTATCGAGATATACAGATCCATGTCGCAATTTAGCGGTTCCTGCGCCAGTCGTATTGTATGTCTCAGTGCGCTGACTTCCCGTGTCGGCATTCACCTTGCTTCCGACATAACGCCAGTCCGAATCGGTTTTCCCCTGCCCAATGAGATCGGCAAACATAACATGAATAAATTTGATGTCGCCGGTATGCGGTGTAAGCGAGAAGCATGCGACCACATGCCAGCCGGAGTGTCCATTGTGACTTTCACCGCCTTTGCCTTTTTGGATGGTGCTTTTGACCTCTAAGCCTGCAACAGTATTTCCATTCTTATCCTTGCATACGAGATCGGGATACCGCTGATTGTGGTTGTGCTTGTAGGGCGTTAATCGAGAGAATGCGTCACAGAGAATGTTCGAGACAATCCCACCGAAGTTATTCCCCTGTATGTAAGCCGACAGCGGGCGACCTGACTCTTGACGGAGCGTTGTGTTAATCATCCGAATGACGCGGTGCGTTTCATTAAGCGCCGATTCGATGTGGGCGGTTGTTAGATGTGGCGGTAGTATAGCCTTTTTGATGAAAAAATTAGGGCTTACCTTAGGCATTGGAACGTCATCGGCAAAAGCCGACTGGACAAGATAAGGGAATGGCGTGCCAAGCGCAGCCGCTATGGCCTCCAAAACGCCTATCGAAAAGTTTTTTCTTCCATTTTCCAATGCGGACAGGTACTGATAGGTTATGCCAGAGCGATCTGCGAGCTTCTCTTGAGAAAGCTTGGATTCTTCTCGGAGGCGGCGTATAACTAGACCTATGGCTGATTTGGCATCTTTTTTCATGCTTGGCAGAATAAACTATTGACACTCCATCCGTCATTCAACTATAGTTGAAAATATGAATGGTTTTCGATTGATATTAGGCGACTGTTTGAAACATATTGCGGGATTGGGCGATAATGAGATTCATGCTGTATGCACCGATCCGCCGTATGGTCTCGTTGAATTTTCGTCGGATGAGGTAGCTAAACTGCGATCTGGGCGAGGTGGCATATGGCGGCTCCCCCCTACATGGAATGGCTGTAAACGTCGCCCCCTTCCCCGATTCTCCGTACTGAGTGAAGAGCAAAAGAAAGGAATTCAGGCCTTCTTTTCCGTTTGGGCCGAGATTCTTAGGCCTAAGTTGAGATCGGGGGGGCATGTCTTGATTGCAGGAAATTCGATGTTGCAAATGTACGTGCAGAACGCCATGGCTGCACAGGGGTTTGAGAATCGCGGAACGATAATGCGCGTGTATCACGGCTTCCGTGGTGGCGACCGTCCAAAGAACGCCGAGAGCGAATTTCCGGAAGTATGCGTAAGCCCCAGAGGGAATTATGAGCCGTGGATGTTGTTTCGCAAACCGTTGTCGGAAAGGACCGTGGCGCAGAATCTTCGCAAATGGGAGACGGGCGCCCTTAGAATGCTCGAGGGAGGGCGTCCTTTGCCAGATGTTATACCCAGTTTCAAGACGCCGACACGAGAACGAGAAATCGCCAATCATCCATCCCTCAAACCTCAGCATTTGCTGCGTATTTTTGTCCGGGCTTTACTCCCGATGGGACACGGTGTAGTCCTCGATCCATTCATGGGGGCAGGGTCAACCATTGCAGCCGCGTTATGTACAGGCATTGACTCGATCGGGATAGAGGTTGATCAAGATTTCTTCCACATCGCAGAACGTGCAATACCTGGTTTAGCTTCCTTGTACCCCCATATGACGGGCAGCATATTGAATCACCCCGAAATGAACGGCAGACAGAAAGAGTGCGCGGAGCAGATGGTGTTGCTTGAATCCTCGCCACGGTATAACGCGTGAGTCAAACATCCAACGCCCATCCAAGTCTGAACCGCCAAAAGACGAGCTAAAACCCGGCGATGCGCGCTAGCGCGTCGAGCAGCCGGTCGGCTTCCGCATCGGTTCCAACGGTGATGCGGACGCAGGTTCCGGTTCTCGGGCCGGGAAAGTAGCGAATCAGGATGCGTTCCTCGCGCAACCGCTCGAACAGTGTTTGCGCAGGCAGCCCCGCAGGCTCGACCCACAGGAAATTAGCTTCGGAGGGATAGACGCGGTGGCCCATGGCGCGCAAGGCTTCGGTCAAGCGCGCGCGCGTGGCGCAAATTTTTTCAACGTTGGCCCGCATGACCCCGATATCGCGCAGCGCCGCCAGCGCCAAGGCTTGGGACAGCCCGTCCAGATTGTAGGAATCCTTGATCTTGAACAGCGCGCCGATCAGATCCGGCGCGCCGACGGCATAGCCCACGCGCAAGCCGGCCAAAGAGAACGATTTCGAAAACGTGCGCATGACCAGCGTGTTCGGAGAGTCCAGCGCCCAATCCATGCAATGGGATTGCGCGAAATCGGCATAGGCCTCGTCGATGACGACCACGCCGGAAAATCGCGCGCAAAAGGCGCGCATCGCCTCGCGCGGATAAATCATGCCTGTGGGCGCGTTGGGTTGAGTCAGAAAGAACAAAGACGCCGTGTAATCCGACGGCATGGCCCATTCGAAGCCGGGTCCGAGCGGTACCGGCCGCGTTTCGACGGCGCGAATGGCCGCCAGCGTGGGATAAAGGGAATAGGACGGATCGAAATATCCGACCGAGCCGTCGTTCTCCACGAAGGCGCGCGTGCACAGAGCCAGGACTTCGTCCGATCCGTTGCCGACAAAGACGCGCGCCTCGTCGCAGCCGTGCCGCTCGGCAATGGCGCGGCGCAGCTCCCGGCTGTTCGGATCGGGATAGCGGCGAAGCCTGTCGGCGGCAAACTCGGTCAGCGCGCGAAACACGGCCGGCGCCGGCGGATAGGGGTTCTCGTTCGTGTTCAGCTTGACAATATCGGCCTGCGTCGGCTGTTCGCCGGGCACGTAGGCTTGCAACGCTCTTACGGATTTGCGGATCATAATCGTAAGTCCCTAGTCATCTGTCGATAGCGACATATATCTCGTCGATCTCTGCTTGTCCCAGCCCGGTTACCGTCGTCCGCAGATGATTCTGCAGTGAATAGGTTGCGACACCAAGAAAAATATCGAGCAGACGATTGTATCGCACCTTGGCCAGAAGGGCTTGTTCATCGGAAAGCGCGTAGGCAGAAACAATTTCCGGCGTTGCATCGGGAATCTTGATCGCTATGGGGCGTTTATCCATAGTTGAAGAATCTAACATAAAAAACCTCTGGCAACAACCGTCAACGCTCGAATCTTGCCCGAGCGGATCGCGCGTGGGCGTCGAGCCGCTCGACGCGGCCGAAGGCCTCGATAGCGGGCAACGTTTGTTCCAAGTCGCGGCGGGCGAAGGCAATGACGCTGGTCCGCCGCCGGAAATCGTCGGAGGTCAGGCCGGAGAACATGGCCGCCGCCCCGCCGGTCGGCAGTACGTGGCTGGGACCGGCCACGAAATCGCCGGCCGATTCGGGCGACCAGGGTCCGAGAAAAACCGCCCCCGCCGCGCGGACCCGTTTGGCCCACGTCTCGGGCCGCTTGACCAGCAATTCGAAATGTTCGGGCGCGAACCGGTTGCACACATCCATGCCTGCCTGCAGCGTATCGGTCACGACAATCATCAATCCTTTTTTCAAGGCGCGCAGAACGAACTCGGCTCGGCTCAACGCGGCGGCCTGCTGCACGCATGCTGCGCCGACCGCCTGGGCCAGCGTCAGGGAATCGGTGACGAACAGCGCTTTTTCGTGTCCGGTCCCGTGCTCGATCTGGGAAAGCAAGTCGGCGGCGGCATAGCGTGCCGACGCGTCGGCATCGGCCAGCACGGCAATCTCGCTGGGCCCGGCCACGAGATCGAGCGCGACATGTCCGTACACCTGCCGTTTGGCGGCCGTGACATAGGCGCCGCCGGGGCCCACGATCTTTTGCACCTTGGCGATGCGACGCGTGCCGTAGGCCATCAGCCCGATCGCCTGGATGCCGCCCAACCGGTAGACTTCGGTGGCGCCTGCGGCATGCAGGGCGTAGAGCACGAACGGATTGACGGTTCCGTCCCGGCCGCAGGGTGTACAGGCGACAATGTCCCGCACTCCGGCGACCTGGGCCAAGGCGGCGGTCATCAGGGCGGTCGAGGCCAAGGGCGCCTGTCCTCCGGGCACATAGACCCCGACGCGGTCCAAGGGAATGAATCGTTCGCCTACGCTGCCCCCGCCAGGTGTTTTCATGCGCCAGTCCCGGCGCAGACCGGCCCGCGCGAACGCCCGAATACGGCGCAGCGCCTCGCGTACGGCGGCCTTAAAGGCGCGATCCACGCATCGGTCGGCCGAGCGGCATTCGGCTTCCGAAACGCGAAACCGGGCGGGCGAAAGCGTGACGCCGTCGAAGCGGCGCGCGCAATCCGCGATGGCCCGGTCGCCACCGCGCCGAATAGCCGCCAAGGTTTCGGACGCCGTCCGCTCGGCCTGTTCGTCGAAGGCCGGCCGTTTCAGAAATTTCTCAAGCGGCGCGGACAAACGTCCGTTCCGAATATCAACGATGATCGGTTTCGTTTTCATAACGTTAGCGCCTTAATCTGCCGTTGCTGTCATTAATACCAAGAAGATTCGGTGGCCCATCAGCGGCGACCTGCCTTCGCGCAAGCGTTTCCGTGTTTTCCGCGTTTTCCGTGGTGAAATTATTCTGTTAAAAAAACCGCCTTCTCCTTCCTGCGTTCAACGCGGTGCGCTGACAATGAACACGCGGCCGAAGCCAGGGGCTCCGGCCTGTGTCCGTCCTTGATAAACGGCGCGGACCGCGGCCCTGTCGAGATCGCGATGGCCTGATCCGGTTTCCACAAACACATGATCCGGCATGCCCGATGCGCCAACCTCGACCTGAAGCGCAACGGTTCCGGCCGCTTGAATCTCTTTCAACGCGTTCAATGCCGACTCGGGCACGGCAAAGCCCGCAGCTTCGAGCGAGGGCGACACGCGGCATAGGATCGGCGGTCGGTCCGTTTCCGTCGGCGGCCCGAAGGCCGCGCGGCGTGTCGGCGGGGCCAGCGGCAATGCCCGTCGGAACGAAGCGGACTCGAACGTCCGGGCCATGAATGCGGCTGGCCATTGTATCGCCACCGGCGCGCGTTCCAGACTTTCAAGCTGATCGGCGCGACGCTGAAAAACAGACAGGGCCGGGACGTCGTCGTCCATGAATAGCATCCGCTCCGAAGGCCCGATAAAGACCGATGCCGGTTCGGCCTGCACCCAGCCGCCGCGCAGCGGCGCATGCTCGATGCGTGTTTCGGTCGCCACTCGATACGAGCGCGGCGGGGTCATCGACGGCCAAAGCAGCCAGATAGCCACCCAGCTCGTTGCGACCAGCAGCGTGGGAAAGCCCACCCAGCCCCGCGAATAGGCGCCGCCCCACAACAATGTTCTCAGCGTTTGCTTGCGAGCGCTTATTCTCAAGACGGTTCTCCCTAAGGCGGCTTCGCCCGCTATCCTAGTGTGTGGGTATGTGGGTATGTGGGTATGTGAGTTTCCCCCCCCCCCACTCACACACTCACACACACACTCATTCAACGGTGGCCGGGTTATTCCGGTTGCCGCGAAGACACGTTGACCCGGCCGATTCCGGCTTCCCGAGCCATATCGCACAGAAACATGATCGTGCCGTGAGATACGGCGCGATCGGCCATAATCGCGAGATCGCCGTCGGGCCGTGTCCGGGCCCGGGCAACAAGCGCTTCGCGAAGCGCATCCATATAGCGATCCTTATCCGCCAAATAGCGGACATCGTCGAAAAAAACGATTTCCCGCCCGTGTTCGCCTGTCTCGGTTGGAACGGAAAGAACCACCATCGCCATCACCGGCCGCGATCCGTCTGTAAAACGGGTTTGCGGCAACCGAATCAGAACGCCGGGCTGCAGCACGAAGTTCGCTTGCAGCGCCAGAAACATCATCATCAGCGCCAAGATATCCAGCCAGGGCGCGATACTGATCAGGCCCTGCCCAATCCGGCTTTTCGGAAAGAACCGAGTGCGCAATCCGCTGACGGTGTTTATGGCCTCATCCCTTCGCGTGTCGGGCATGCGTCTCCTTCGGGCCGGAACGGTCGTCGCGTCCGGCCAGAAAAGCCAGGATTTCCGATATGGCGCGTTCCATGTCCAGTACAATGCGGTCGATTTTCACCACAAGCAAATTAAACGATATGTAACTTGGCACAGCCACGATCAAGCCGGCGGCGGTGGTGATCATGGCGCGGATCATGCCGTCCATGACGTCCGCCGACTGCACTAGCGGCGCCTGGGCGCGCATCACCAACAGGCTTTCCACCATGCCCAGCGCGGTCCCGAGCAAGCCCAGCAACGGCGCGACCTGCGCAACGGTCGCCACAACGACCAGCCGACGCTCCATCCGCGACGTTTCCGCGAGCGCGGCGTCGCGGGCCGCGGAGCGGATCGACTCCTTGCTGTCATGCCGGTGCAAAACAATGGTTTTAACAATGTAGGCTACCGGGCCGGGCGTTTCGTCGCAAATGGTCAGAGCCTCGTCGACATTGCCTTTCTGCAGGATGTTCGTAATGCCTTTAAGAAAGTCCTCGGACTTGATGCGCGCCCGATGCAAATGCAAGGAACGTTCGATAAACACGGCAAAGCCCGTGATCCCGCAGGCAAGAATGACCCATAAAACAGGTCCGCCCATTTCCATCAGATCGTTAAACATAGAGTTCCAACCCTCCCGCCAATGTTCCCGTTGCCGCCCCGCGCGCTCGGAAGACGAGCAGGGTATCGCCCGCCATCGCCATGTTCCGCGCGCGCCGCGTGTCAGTAAAACAGCCAGAAATGCTCGCTTCTGATTTTGTTGATTCGCTTTCGTACATCTTCGCCGGACGATACGCCGGCATCCAGCGACCGCTCCAGCACGGCGACGACCCGACGCCAATCCTTGCGCGACTCCAGAATATCCACGGCATTCATGGAGGCCCGTTCAAACCAGCGTCGCGTCGCGTCGTCATGTCTGACGCCTTTTTCCATTTCGTGCAAAAACCGGACCATGACCTTGGTGTAGTATTGTTCCAGCGCGTCGTCGGGTTGGTTCAGCTTCTCCAGACAGCGTCCGATTTTGTACTCGGCTTCGTACACCAGGGCCGGTTGCGTTCGGTAGGCGCCCGGATCGCCGGCCACCGCGCGGTAGGATTGCAGCGCCTCGCGATAGCGGCGCGCGTCCTCCACGCCCAGCATGAACTGGGCATCGCCACGCCGCATCCACGCGGTCGGAACCAAATCGCTGGCCGGATGCCGGGTTCTCAACTCGTCGTAAAACAGAATCGCTTCCGAATAGCGGCCCAATTGCCTCAGCGCCTCGGCATGGCCGAAACGCGCTTCGGCCAGCCAGCGGCTTTCCGGATATGTTTTCGCTACCCCGACGAACCGCGCAATGGCCTGAAGATATTCCTTGCGTTTCGCCGCCGCATGTCCGGCCCTGAGCAAAGCCTGATCGGCCAAGGCATGATCCTTGAACGTTTCCGCCAGGGCAAGAAATTTCGCTTCGGCTTCGGCATAGTTTTCCTGATTATGAAAATACTGGGCCAGCCGGAACATCGCTTGCGGCGCCCAAACCGATTCCGGATAGCGTTTCAGAAAGGCGTTCAGGATATCCAGCATATCCTGATCGCGCAACAGGCGGTAATGGCAGAGGCCCCGCATGTAAAAAGCCCGCTCGCCCGCCTCGGTTTGCGGAAAATCCCGAATTAGCGTCTCGAAATCGGCTAGCGCCTCCCGAGTCGCGAACTGTCGGTAACGCAGCAGGCCCCGCGCCAGCAGGGCGTCGGCGGTCAGAGCGCCCTCGGCATAGGTGGCGATCACCCGGCTGAAAGCCTCGATGGCTTCGTCCGGCCGGTTTTGCGATTCCATCAGTTCCGCCGTCCGGAAAAGAGCCTTTTCGGCCACGGGCGAATTCGGATGCCGTTGATGCAAATCAAGAAACAAGGCCTGACTTTCCTCGGTCTTTCCGGCACGAGCCAGACTTTGCCCGCGCTGAAACATGGCTTGCGGAACCAACGCCGAATCGGGGTGCGCCTCGATCACCCGCGCATAGATCTCCGCCGCCCGTTCGTATTGGCCGTTGGCCAGGTAGGCGTCCCCCGCCTTGAACAGCGCCTGACTTCTGAAGCCCGAATCCTGCGACAAAGTCAAAGCTTTCAAGAAGGTCGTCGCCGACTCCGCGTAGTGTCCGGCGTTGTACAGCGCCCAGCCTCGTCCGCGCGTGGCCTGCGCCTGGCCGGCCGGATCGCTAAACGCCTCCAGATAACGCTGAAATTCGTCGGCAGCCTCTTGGCTGCGGCCGTGATTGAGCAGCGCCTCGGCCAGCAGAAGTTGCAAAACGGAAGCTTCGGGGGCCTGCGGGGCTTCCGTCACGTAAGCCTTGATCAGCGGGCGGGCTGTTTCAATTCGGTCCTGCTCCAGTAGGGTTACGCCCAAATGCGCTCGGCCCAGCCGCTTGACTTCGGGGCTGCGCGCGCGCGCTATGCCGTTGCTCAGCGCCGCCAGCGCCCCGGGCGCATTGGTCAAGGCGGTATAAACGGACGCCTGCGCGAAATAGGCCCGGCCCGCAAGATCGTCGTCCGCATCGCGGGCCTCGGCCGACGCCGTCAGCGCCGCCAGCGCATCCGTCCACCGTTGTGCGCCCATGTGCGCGCGACCCAGCCAGTAATGCGCCTCTCCAAGAACGGATGCGGCGCCAACCTGCATTACAATAAGCCGCCGCAAAATCGTTTCCGCATCGTCATTACGCCGCGCCTGTACCAGCGTACGGCCCCAATCCAGAAGATTGGCGGCCGTATCCTCGTCCGTCCCGGCCAGCCGATCAAACCGCTCGAATGCCGACAAGGCCTCCGCCAGACGATTCCTGTCGAGATGAATCCGGGTCGCCAGACGTTCGGCCGGCCGACGATGATCCGATTCCGGGAATTGCTCGTCCAGCGTCCGCAACAGGTTCAGCGCCGTGTTGTCATCGCCCTTCCCGAAATGCGCCATCGCGCGCCAATAAAGAAAACCCCCGGTATCCTCGACCTGCTTCAGCCAAGGCTGCGTCTCGTCCAGCGCCGCCAGCGCCGCATCGTGTTCGCCCTGTCCGTGCAACGTCCGGGCCAGAGACAAAACCGCGGATCGAGTCGCTTCCGAATCGAGACCGGGCTGCGACAACAGCGCCCGGAAATGCTTTTCGGCCAGCGCGTAAAGCCCGTCGTCCAGCGCCGCGCGACCCGCAGCCTCCATCAACGCCGGATCGGCGGGGACCGGATCGACGGCCACAGGTTTGGCCGCCTCCTTTTCTTCTGCGGCCACCGGGTCGGCCGCGCTGACGGACACGCAGACCACGCCCAGGCCCAATAGCCCGGCCAGAAACAGAACGCGACCGCCCAGCCTCATCCTGTCTGGTTTACCTGTCCGATTCATCGGCGTTTTCATGCTTCGACCTTGTCCCTCTTCCGCGTTCTGTCAAAGCTGACAGCACGTATTCTTGTCAAACCCTCTTTCCTGTAGGGAGTAGCAGGCTCTCTGCTTTCTCCCCCATTCCTGTTTCGGTTAACGAGAACGGCTAACGATCTGCCTTCAGGCTACGGGCGGGACAAGGCTGGGAACATCATAAATCGTCCACCGTTCTCGTCGCCGTTCTCGTTAACCCATTTCCCTTTCATGGCCCATACAACTTGACAGTACCCTCTGCCGCAATACCGTCTTTAACACCGCCCCGGTATACGATGCCTTCTTACGCGCCACCGTTTCGGGCGGACCGGCCGCCACCAGTTCGCCGCCCAGATCCCCGCCTTCAGGGCCCAAATCGACGATCCAGTCGGCCATCTTGATCACGTCCACATTGTGTTCCACCACCAGAATCGTATTGCCTTCGTCCCGCAATCGCAACAGAACATCCATCAAACGCTGAATATCGGCAAAATGCAAGCCTGTAGTCGGCTCGTCCAGCAAATACACGGTGTTGCCGGTCGCCTTGCGGCTCAACTCGGTGGACAGTTTCACCCGTTGCGCCTCGCCGCCCGACAACGTCGTGGCCGCTTGACCCAAATGCACGTAGCCCAGCCCGACATCCGCCAGCGTTCTCAGCTTGCGTTCGAGAATCGGCACGTTCTCGAAGAATTCCAGACCTTCGTCCACCGTCATATTCAACACCTCGGCGATCGACTTGCCCGCGTAGCGCACCTCCAGCGTCTCCCGGTTGTAGCGCGCCCCTTCGCAGACTTCGCAGGTGACATAGACATCCGGCAGAAAATGCATTTCGAGCCGAAGCAAACCGTCGCCCTTGCACGTTTCGCAACGGCCGCCCTTGACATTGAAGCTGAAGCGGCCCGGCCCGTAGCCGCGCACCTTGGCGGCCGACGTGGCGCTGAACAGAGTGCGAATGTGGGTGAATGCGCCCGTATAGGTCGCCGGATTGCTGCGCGGCGTCCGACCGATCGGCGACTGGTCGATCACCACCGCCTTGTCGAACCGATCCATCCCGGCGATGCGACGATGCTTCCCCGGCCGCTCCTTCGATCCGTGGAAATGACGAAACAGCGCGCGTTTGACGATCATGTTCACCAGCGTGCTTTTTCCGCTGCCCGATACCCCGGTCACGCACACAAGCCGGCCCATCGGAAACTTCACCGTGATGTTTTTCAAATTGTTTTCCGCCGCCCCCGTTACGGTCAGCCAGGCTTTGCCGGGCGCCATGCGCCGGGCCGGAACGCGCAAGCCCGCGGCGCCGGAAAGATACCGCCCCGTCACCGATTCGGGATCGTTCTTCATGGCCGCCGGCGTGCCGTGAAAGACCACGGCGCCGCCATGTCGTCCGGCGCCCGGTCCCAAATCGATCACGGCATCGGCCGCCGCGATCATCTCCGCGTCGTGTTCCACGACAATCACCGTATTGCCCAAATCCCGAAGCCGCTTCAGCAATCCGATCAGTCGCCGGGTATCGCGCGCATGCAGACCGATCGTCGGCTCGTCCAGAATATAGAGCACCCCGACCAGCCCCGACCCGATCTGCGTGGCCAGCCGAATACGCTGCGTTTCTCCGCCCGACAACGATCCGCTCGCCCGATCCAAAGTCAAATACTCCAGCCCCACATCCGAAAGAAAACGCAGACGCCGCCCGATTTCCTTGAGCACTTCGCCCGCAATCGTTTGTTGATGATCGCTCAAAGTCAACGTATCGAAAAAAACGACCGCCTCCTTGACCGCCATGCGCATGATGTCCGCGATGGACCGGTCGCCAACCGTACAGGCCAGCGATTCCGGACGCAGCCGGTCGCCGCGGCAGGCGGGACATTCACGATGCCCCATGTATCCGCGCAGCCGGTCGCGCGTCGCATCGTTGTCCGTATCGGCCAGCCGCCGTTCCAGATTTGGGATGATGCCCTCGAACGCCTTTTTGCGGCGATGCCACGCTCCGCCCCGCCAGTAGCCGGTTTCGATCGGCTCCTCGCCCGAGCCGCGGAAAAGAATCTGCTTGTGGCGCGTCGACAAATCCTTGAACGGCATAGTCGTGTCGATGCCGTAATGCTTCGTCACGGCCCGCAACAAGTGCTTGTAGTACAGAATCAGACGCCGCCCGCCCCGGCGCCATGCATGAATCGCGCCGTCCTCGATCGAAAGATCGGGGTTGGGCGCAATCAGCGCTTCGTCGAAGACCATCTGCGTGCCCAGTCCCGCACAGACCGGACAGGCCCCGTACGGACTGTTGAACGAAAAGCAGCGCGGGGTCAACTCCTCGAAACTGATGTCGCAATCGGGACAGGCGTTCTTCTCGGAAAAGAGGGCTTCCTCCCAAGGGTCCGATGCCGAACCGGCCTGACGGCGCGTCAGCAGCAGGCCGCGCCCGTGTTTCAGGGCCAACTCCACGGAATCCGTCAGGCGCTGACGGATTTTCGGCGCGACGACCAGGCGGTCCACGACCGCGTCGATGGAATGCGCGCGCTTGCCGTCCAGCTTGGGAACCTCGTCGATATCGTGGAAGACATCGTCCACCCGCACGCGCGCGAAGCCCAGCTTGCGGATGCCGTCCAGCGCCGCCTCGTGGCCGCCCTTGCGGCCGCGCACCATAGGCGCCAGTATCCAGACCTTGCTCCGCTCGGGCCAGGCCATGATGCGATCGACAATTTCCTGCGCGCTCTGGCGCCGAACCGGCCGTGCGCAGCCCGGACAATGGGCCTGCCCGACATGCCCGAAAAGCAGGCGTAAATAATCGTGGATTTCCGTCGAGGTCGCCACGATCGAGCGGGGATTCGAGCCCGCCGTACGCTGCTCGATGGCGATCGCCGGCGACAGCCCCTCGATGGCGTCCACCTCCGGCTTCTGCATCTGGTCCAGAAACTGGCGCGCGTAAGCCGACAAACTCTCCACGTAACGGCGCTGGCCCTCCGCGTAAAGCGTGTCGAACGCCAATGACGACTTGCCCGACCCGCTCAAACCCGTGATGACAACCAGCTTGTTGCGCGGAATGCGCACCGTAATGTTGCGCAGATTATGTTCCCGCGCGCCTGTGACAATGATATCGTCCCTGTTCACGCCTGCTCCCCTTGCCCAATTCGGGCCTTCGCCCGAACGCGCGTCCATGTAAACCGCGGCATAACGAACCGAAGAAAAGGTACTCTTCGACCTGCGCCGCGTCAAGCATGCGCTCGACCGGAAAGCCAGCGCTAAGCGGAACACAAAACGTGTGTTCGTGCGTTTGTACGCTCGCGGAGCGGCTCGGCTCGTGACAGGGCATAGCTTTAGCGACGCCTGTTCCCGAGCCGGCAACCTACAAGTCCACGGATTAGGGTCATCCACGGATTAGGGTCATGTCTAAAGATACAATAAGTGTATTGACAAAAGGATCGGGGAATGGTTGATTGTGATTATGGCAAGGCAATTAAGAATGCAGAATGAGGGCG
>SLMC01000279.1 GCA_007133745.1 Kiritimatiellia bacterium | reverse complement strand
CGGCCGGGCGCAGGCCGATCCTTTCGCTTCGTAGCGGCCGATTCCGCGGGGTCTTCGGCTTTCGCTACGTTCAGCCGTTTGTCGCACCGCGGACAAACAATGAACGTCCCGAGCATATCGCCCGGCACCTCGATGCGCTGCCGACATTGATCGCATTCGAACTTGATATCCGAAACTGTTTTCATGCCCGGCGCCTCCAAGGGTAACCGAGCTTCGCTCGGTGACCTCACGGCAAAACTTGTTTGCCACAAAAAGTCGCAAAAACCCACAAAAAAAAGACAACGAATGATCTTTTCAACGTTCAGGTTATAGGTTCTCTTACGTTCATCGGGGTTCGCTTGACCGCCAACAGGCATCCTGCAGGCCGAATACGAGACTCTATCCGACTGCCGGAAAATTTCAACACAAAAATTCGCGCTCGACAAAGCGCCGCGGATCGTCCATATAACATGCTTAGCGTATTAATCACGAGGGAGCTTGTATTGAAAAGCATCGGCTTGTTCGGCGGCAGCTTCAATCCCGTCCATCATGGCCATTTGATGGCGGCGCAAAGCGCTCTGGAAACATTCGATCTGGGTCAGGTCTGGTTTGTGCCTTCGCGCGTGGCGCCCCATAAGACGCAGTCTCCCCGGTCCGACCCCGGCCATCGACTGGCCATGCTGCGTTTGGCTACCGAGCACAATTTGGACTTCGAGGTTTGCGACGACGAAATTCGACGCGGGGGTGTTTCCTACACTGTGGATACGGTTGAACGTCTGCGCAACAGACATCCCGACACGCGTTTTTTTTTCATTGTCGGATCCGACACGCTTGCGGATCTGCACGAATGGAGGCATATCGACCGATTGTTGACCTTGTGCGATTTCGTCACGATTGCGCGGCCGGGTTTCGACTTGAGCACGCTCGACGCGAACGCTTTGAATTTGCCGCCGCCCTGGCCTGAGAAGCTGCTGGCCCGCGCAGCGGCGGGCGTACGCATGGACATTTCATCGTCGGATATCCGGCATCGCGTCGCCGAAGGCATGAGTATTCGCTACATGGTCCCGCCGGAAGTGGAAATGTACATCGCCGAACACGTCCTGTACCAAAGAGGTGACGCTTGAACAAAAACCGCAAAACCGAAGAAACCCCGTTGCGAACCGACGGCATGGACCTTATCCGCGCGGCCTGCCGAGCCTTATTGGAGAAAAAAGGAGAAAACATCGTGGCTCTGGACGTCCGGAGCCTTTCGTCCATGGCGGATTTCCATATCCTCGTCAGTGGAACCAGCGCCCCTCATATCAAGGCGATGCGCAACGACCTGCTGCTCGTTCTGAAAAAACTCGGTGTCGCCTGCTACCGCAAGGCGGGCGACCCGGAAAGCGGGTGGCTGATTCTGGACTATGGCGATGTGGTTGTTCATCTGTTCATTCCGTCCATCCGAGCCTACTACGCGCTTGAAGATATGTGGCCTAAAACGGCGGTCGATTGGGGCGATATCCCTTAACGCGAATAAGCGCCACCGGTGGACCCGGCGCTATTGCCGCAAAACCCGGTTGGATTTGCCCACAGTCGTGCAGGCTGTCCCGCTCGACCGGAACAATGTAAAGCGCTGGGTCAGTTCGCGACATCCACGGCGCGGCCGGTACGGGCGCTTTCGCTCATCGCCACCAGCGTTTTGTACTGGTCCCGCACCATGCGGAACGGGATCAGCTCGTTCTTGCCGCCGCGCACGGCCTGGGCGAAACGATGCCCCACCGCCACCAGGTTCTTGCCGGTATCCTCGACCTCAAACGTTTCAATGATCCCTTTGCGGTTGCCGGGCCGGTCGTACGAGTCTTCCGGGCCGGGCTTTACCAGCGTCAGCTCACGATTCAGCAGCCTCAAATCGGCGCCGTCGCCCTGAACGCCCATGTCCGTGAACGGACCGACCGACGTGCTGTCGGACAGAAAGGCCGTCGCGCCGTTCTCGAAGGTTACCAGCGAATTCACGTATTCCTCGCTCGGCGCCGCGTCGCAACTTTTTTGCGCAAGATGATACACGCGCACGGCCCGGCTGTTCAGCAGTATGAACGCGTCGTTGAGCTGATGACAGAAATGGTGGAACGTCCAGCCGCCGCTCTCGGCCGGATTCGCCACGGCCCCATGTCGCGCGCCCTGCACCCAGGTTCCGTAGGCGCGGGTCGACCGCTTCCAGAAATGATGGATGCGGCCGACATGCGCCTCGCATAACGCGCGAAACTTGACGAACCCGTCCGTATAGGGACTCGGATGGTTGACATGGTTGATCACCCCGGCCGACTCGACCGCCTCCACCATGGCGTCCATGTCTTCCATGGTCAGCGCCAGAGGTTTTTCGCAGAGCACATGCTTGCCGGCCGCCGCCGCGCGAATGGCCTGCTCGCGATGCGCGGCGTTCGAGGTGCCGATCAGCACCGATTCCAAGTTCGGCATGGCCAGCAGCTCGTCCAGATCGCCGGTGGTCCAATACCCGTCCTGCTCCGCCTGACGCCGCCGCTCCTCGCCGCGGTTGTAGACTCCGACAATGTCGAGGGCGTCGCACTCTTTCAGGTGCAGCACGAAATTGGTCCTCAGAAAGTGCCCGTAGCCTATGATGCCCATCGTCACCGGTTTCGTCGCCATGCTGTCCGTCCTTTCCAACTTAACGCTTGAGTTTATCCGCCATCCTGTTAGCGTGTGAAATTTCAAGGGTAACCGAGCTTCGCTCGGCGACCTTACAGTTCATGTCAAGACAAGCATAGTTCGCCCATCATTGCAAGCCCGGGAAACTGTCAAAAAAAAGCTTGAAAGCGGATGAAAGAGGGATTGGCAGACGATAACGGGCGACGATTACGGATAACGATTATGGAAGAGGGAGTTAATATGACGCGCATTCTGGTGGCCACCCCGCAAGACACGCTCGACGCCCTGATGAGAAAATCCGAACGGGAGCGGCTTGAATCGCTGGGCGATGTCGTTTGGCGCACCGATCTGAACCGTCAGACGGCGGAAGAGGCGTACGGCCTGGCGCTCGCCGAGGCGCGGCCCGACATTCTTGTTTCCGGCTGGGCTTCGCCCTGCCTTACCGGCCGCCTGCTTCAGGACAACCCGCAGCTCAAGCTCGCGATCAATCTGACCGGGGAAGTCAAGAAATACGTGGCCCGCGAATGTCTGGAGCAGGGCCTGACCGTGACGAACTGGGGCGATGTGCCTGCCGCGAGCGTCGCGGAGGCCGCGCTCATGATGACGCTGGCCTCCCTGCGCAAGGTCTATCACTGGCAGTGTGAAATGCATCGGAACAAGGCATGGCGATCCGACCCGCCCGATCCCCGCTGGACGCCGCAAGGTCTGTTCGACAAGACGGTGGGGCTTTACGGGTTCGGACGGATCGCGCGCGAGTACGCGCTTATGCTCAAGCCGTTCAATCCGCGCATCCTCGTTTTTTCCGGATGGATTACGCCGGAGGACAAAACTCGGTACGGCGTGGAAACCGTGGACAGTCTCAAGGCGCTGTTCGCGCAATGCGACATCGTCGCCATTCATACCGGGAACCGGCCCGACACCCTTCACTCCGTAAACGCCGACATTCTGGCCGCCATGAAAGACGGCGGCCACCTGATCAACACCGCCCGCGGCCCCATCGTCGACACCGACGCGCTGGTAGCCGAGCTGAAACACGGTCGGCTTTTCGCCGCGCTGGACGTCTTCGAGGAGGAGCCGCTACCGGCCGACCATCCGTTGCGCGGCCTTGACGGCTGCCTGCTGTTCCCCCATCAGGGCGGCCCGACCCAAGACTACCGCTTCCGCTGCGGCGTCAACGCCGTCGATCAGGTCGAGCGCCATATTTCCGGAGAACCGCTCAAGTATCGGATCGCCCTGGACCAGTACGACCGCATGACTTGAACCCACTGTCGCTCCATGGAATGATGGAAGGATTGTTAATGACAACCCCGAAGGGGTTATGCAACAAAGCCTGGGGCAGCGCCCCAGGCCCTGAGCATCCAAGCCCCTACCCCCTCTCCCCCGGGTGAGAGGGGGTAGACAGGGAAAACAAGAAGATTTCGACCGCTCGCTAAAAATGAATGTCTAGCGCAAACGCGTCCGGATTCCCTGCGTCCGACGACGGAGTCGGCTCGGAATCGCCGGAACGGTTGCGGTCGAGATTCCAGCGCATCGAACGGACGCCCGGCAGAGGAATGCGAATGGCGCCCGTGTTTTCGGAAACGCCGGCGAACGAGCCGTCGGCCAGACGCAGTCCTTGCAAGGTCAACACCGAGCGATCCGCCAGCTCCATGCGAACCCTGCCGGAGTCGGGTTCGGTTTCCGCCGCTTCGATCGGAAAGGCGATCTGCGCCAAACGGTCGAGCGGAATATCCAGCGTCCCGAAAGCCGTTGTCATGTGCGCTATGCCGTCGCGAATCGAAACCAGCTTGCCCGTGAGCATGTCCCCGTTTCTCAGTCGCAACGCCACGTTGTTTTCCTTCATATCCGGATTCAAGGCTTCGGTCGGCAAATAGCCGTCCCATTCGCTTGCGCGAATGGAGTGCACCTCGAGCGGATGCGATTGCGTCGCGCTAAAGACGATGGATTTGCCGTCCGTATCGAACGGCTCGGGGTCGGTCCAATCCGCAGTCGGCTGATCGTTCACATACACCCGGAATCGGCGGTTTTCCCGGTCGGCGAACAGCGTAAAGCGGGCGGTGTGCTGCTGTTGCCGCCCGTCCGTCTGTATCGAGGTCATGGTCGCCTGGCCGATTCTGCGCGAACCGCGATCAGGCGACGAACGATGCAGCTCGATGCGATTATTGCCTTGTATCGTCAGCGAGTAACCCTGAACAGACCGATGCCGTTGGGCAGGAACATCGGTATAAAACATCAACTGCAAATGCCCGTGCCACATCCATTCCGCCGTAAAATCCAGGCGCATCTTGGCCGGTTGGCGTGGCAAAACGCGCCCCGTTACCGTTTGATGACTCATGACGAGGCGATTGCGCGCGAACTGCGGACGGCCAGAGCTCACGATCCAGCCGGTTTCGCCTTCGGTCGGCCCTTCGTACAGAACGGCATCCGACGCGCTCTGTTCCAGAAGCTTCACCTTGGCGCGGTCGATATTGACTCGGCCGTCGTACCAAGTGTCGATCTCCAACGTCTTGTCGGTCAGGCTCGCTACCGCGCCGCGCAACCGGTCGCCGTTGCCCAGATGCGCGACCCACGCAAAAACACCGTCGGATGTCGCAAAAGCGCCGTCCGCCTCGAAACGGTCGAGATCGGACACCGCAATGGACAGCGGCTCCCGAATATGCCCGTGATGCGCCGTCAATATCCCCTCCGCCATATCCAGATTCTCCATGCGAAGGGTCAGCCGATCGCCGTCCAGCCACTCCAAACGGCCTTGTCCCGAGGGGGCTCGCGCTTCGGTCGCCGCATCGGGCATACGCGGGGACACGGATGCGGCATCCACGACCGCAACGTCCGGCGCCTCCAGCGCCGATCGCGCCAACACCGCCATGGCCATTAAAACCGCGCCCGTCGTCCATCCTGTCGCTCGTGTCCTCATGTGCTCCGCCTTTCTGCCGGCATCGAGGCCGGCCTGAAGAGTCAACCATTCCGGCAAATGTTTGTCAAGACAGCGTTACCGTTCGTAAATCGGCAAATACCGATAGTTCAAGGCCAAGGTCAACAGGGCGGCCGTGGTACAGAACGTGGAGCCGTGCGGACCGTCCCAACCGCCCTGCGCGTTTTGCGTCGCAATCAGCCGATCGGCTGTCTGCCGATTCCACAGGCGCCAAGCCGCCATATCGGCGCGGAAATAGGCCTGGGCCGCATAATACAGATAATAGAAATAGTAGTTCCCGGAATCCTGCTCGCCGTGACTGCGCAACACGGACCAGGCCCCGTTGAACAGGCGGCTGTCCCGCTCGTCGGCCAAAACGGCAACCAGCACGGCAATGGCGTTGCGCGCCCCCGACGAACCGCCGCCTAGTCCGGAGCCGCTCGCGTCCATATATCCGATCGCGCCGGATTCGCCCTGGGCGGAGCGGTAGTATTCGATCGCCTGGCGAATCGCCTCGTCGGGCGCCTCGAGTCCGGCGTTGCGGGCGGCGAACAAAGCCACAAGACAGCCGCCGCTGACCGTGGTGTCGGCGGACGTGTCGTTGGGCCGATAACGCCAGGCGTTGCTCGGATTGCGTTTTTGGGCGTCGAGAATCAAATTGACCGCCCGAGCCAGAGCCGACCCGAGCCGCTCGTCGTCGAGCATGCCGTACAGCTCCGCTAAAGCGAGCGTGGCGAAACCATGATGGTACATCGTGGGCCCGAAATAGCCTTGCTCGTCCTGTTGTTGCAGCATCGCGTCGAGCCCGCGCCGAATGGTGTCGGCATAGCGGCCATGCCGCGGATCTTCGCCTTCCGCGACCAAGGCCATGAGGGCCAGGCCCTGAATCGCCGGCCCGTCTTGACCGCCGGGATTGGGCCATTGTCCGTTTGCCGCCTGCAGTCGCTGCAAATAGCCCAGTCCGCGCTCGACCATGCGCTCGATGTCCGGCGGCACGGTTTCGCCGACATAGGGCGCCGGCGCCGCGTCTTGAGCCTGCGTGGCAAGCGCCAGCGCCAGCCACGCCAGGCCCAGCCGCCAGCATGTCAGCCGCCGCCAGCTCGATCCGCCGTACATTTCATGTGTATCCAAGCCCATAGCTGTTTCCGAAACCTTTCTCGTCCGTATGTTTTAGCGCCTTAAGGCCTGGCCATGGCTTCGTAATAGCGCTGGATGGCGTCGCGATATTCCGCAGGCCAGGCGGCGGGATCGCCGCCGCCGCGTTCGACCGCGCGCGTCTCCAGACTGCCGGAGCCCGGACCGGCATGCTGTCCGACCGCGACCGACGGCCCGCCCTGTCCGCTGCCGTCGCCGGGCCGAACGCCCGCCTGCTGCGCAGCCGCGAGCTGTTCCCCTTCGGCGCCGGATTCGGACATGCCGCTGCCGTCTCGAGAACCTTGCATGGCGGCGGCAATGGCCTCGATAATTTCCGTTTGCGCCGCAATAACGTCGGGTCCGCTTTCCGGCCGGGCCAGCAAGCCGGCGACCTCGTCGGACACGGCGGAAAGCTGTCGCATGAATTTCGCGGCGGGCGGCAGCCTTGTCTTTTCCGCCAAATCCGTCAGGCTCTCGGAAATCTCGCGTTGACGCTCATGCGCGCGTCGCAGCGTTTCGGCATAGGCCGGGTCCGTCCGAGCCTCGTCCGCCGCGCGCGTCTGCTCGCGCAGCATCTCTTCCCACACGCGGACCCGCATCAGCCCCAGCAACACGTCCGGCTCCAACCCCTCCTGCTCGCCGTCGCCTTCGCCGTCGCCCGAACAGTCGGCGCAATCGGCATCCAGTCGATCGGCCCAGGCGTCGAACTTGCCGGCCAGCCGTTCCGCGTTCCCGGCCGATAAGGCCAGTTGATTCCGCCGCAATCGCCCGCCGACTTCGTCCAGCTCGACGAGCACATCGGGCTCCAGCATGGCCTCGCGCACTTCATTGTACAGCGGCTGACGGGTTCGCAAAAAGAATGCGGCCAGATCGTCGCGAATATGGCGTGTTTCGCGACGGGCCCGCTCGTGTTCGCCCAACGGCCCGGCCAAAGCCGAGCGTTGCGCCGGATCGAGTTCTTCGGCGGCCAAGCCGGCCATGCCTTTAAGGAACAGGCGCGCCTCGTCTGCCACATGACGTTCCATGCGGGCGGTTTCACGCAGACGATTGACAAAGCTGCGGGCCAGTACCTGATCCATGGCGTCTTGCGTGTTTTGCAGGGTCTGGCGCAAGGCGTCCACGGCCCGGCGTTCCTGCGCCACGGCCTCTTTCAACGCCGCCCGCCGTTCGTCCGCCTGCGCGCGAGCCAAAGCCTCGGCGGCCGGCGCCATGGCCTCGCGCGCGGTTTGACGCAGCCGCTCTGCGGCATCCATCCACGGCTGAATGTCGCGGGCGGCCATGGCCGGATTCCGCAAAGCTTCGCGCATCAGGGCGTCGGCATCCTGTGCCAGACGTTCGACGGCGGCTAAATTGGCACGTTCGGATTCCTCGCCGCGCCGCACCATGGCTTCGGCCCGATCCAACGCCAGCGCGTCATCGTCGAGCGTCTCGAGCGCGCCATGTGCCGCCAGCAGCCGCTCCTCCTCGCGCAACGCCTCTTCCAGACGCGCGCTCAGCTCGGCCATGGCCCGGCGAACCTGTTGCGCATGTTCCTCGTGGGATAGCACATGGATGCGAATCGATTCCGAACGCGTACGGGCGCGACCCGGATAATGGTCCTGGGACCAGGCGCGCAGCGTCAGAATCTCGCCCGGCCGAACCTCCATCAGACGCAAAGCCACCCGATGTTCGGCGTCCATGCGCTTCAAACGGCCTGTCGCATCCTGTCGCAGCCGCCATGCGCCGGAGGTTCGGACGACGGGCGCCGCTGTCGGATCGGCGGCGGGTTCGACGGTCAGTATTTCCCACTCCAGCCCCATGGCCGCCAATCCGAAATCGTCCGCCGCGCGCACGGTCATCGCCAGCGTTTCGTCCTGAAGCGCCGCCAAAGTCCGGGGCGCGCCTTCGAGCTCCACCGCAGGCGGCGTGTCGCGACTTTGAAGCAGACGCATGCCGTAAGGCTGCGCGGCGCTCAAGCCGTTCGGGTCGATCCAGGCAAACGACAGTGTGGCGGCATTCGTTTCCGACCCCTCATATCGCGCGGCCCAGCTTTCCACCGATCGCGACGGGGTCAGGAAGGTTGCGCCCTCGACGGCGAGCGGCTCGTCGGGCAGCAGGCGCGCGGCGCCGAGCGCGCGGCGGGTCTCGCCGGCAAACGCCACGCGCGTCCCGGCCGGCAAGGCGAGCGTGCCGCGCTCGATCCGCCGCGTTTCATCGTCGCGTTGCAGATACGCAGGCCATGCGATGCGCGCATCGAGACCAATCAGTTCCGGCCGCGGTTTGGGCAGCACGTCGATCCGGCGCCGCGCATCGCCCGTGCGCACGACCAATGGAGCGGCCTGCATTTGGCCGGGAAAACGGAACAGGGCGCGCCCGTCGCGTATCTGCGCCCGAACCGTCGGCCGGTCCCCAAGCCGCGCGCGCGCGCGGGCCGGTCGCCAGCGCGAACGCGGCGCCAAGGCGCATTCCATCTCGAACGGCTCGCCATGCGGCACAATCAACGTGTCCGGCAGATCGGCCCATTGCGCGAACGTATAACGCTCCACCGGCGCCACCGGCCGCCACCAGCGCTGCACGCTGCGCCACAGCGCCTCGGGCGCCAGTACGAAGCCGATCGCCAAAACAGCCAGGGCCAACGCCGCGCCCGCTCCGTAACGGCGCACCGCCCGCATCGAGACCGCCCGCCGGAAATCGTACGGCGCCGCATCCCGTTCCACTTGCGCCAACGCCGCCCGCAGCAGCGTCGGCGACATGCCGGACACGTTCGCGCCTTCGCGTGTCAGCTCCACCGCGCTTAGCAGCCGGTCGCCCAGTTTCGCATAGCGCCGTTGCACCAGTCGCGCCAGCGCGCGCGCGTCCCGGCGCCGCCACAGCCAACGATACGCCCACCACCCGGCAGCGGTCAACGCCGATATCCCAGCCGTCGCCATCAAGGCCACACGCACGCCCGCAGGCACATCCGTCAGCCGATCCAGCGCCGCCAGCGCAACCAGCGACGTCGAAGCGCACGCCAGCGCCGCCAGTCCGGCCCCGACCGATTCCGTCCCGCACAGCCGTTTCTCGAACGCCGCCAGCCGCGCAGCCAAATCGGGAGGTATGGATATCTCGTCGTTCATCGTCGGGTTGTCCATGGGTTGAATTGAGTTTCCTTATGCCCCTTTCCGCCTCCGATGGCAACCGAAAAAACTAGGCGGGCTTACGCCCGCAACCCAAGTGTGTGGGTATGTGGGTTTGGGAGTATGTGAGTTTTCACCCACACACTCACGCACCCACACACTCACAAACAATCACGCCTCCAATTTCTTGTTTTTTTCGGCAGGACGGCGTGATTAAGGCGCTAACGCACGACGGCTGAGCGCCATGCGGCTCGCGAGCTCGCATCCGTCCGCTCGGTATCGTCACGGCAGCAACCGCCCATACAAACGTTTCCCGGCCTTCTAATATTAGCCTACCCGTATTAATGGGTCAGGCCAAGAGGTGACAAACGGAAATCAGGACGTGACAGAATTTGAAACTCCATCTCGACGTGTATGTTTTCCGGGTAAGCAAGATCAATCATCTTTTCCAGAAACGGCCCTAAGTATGCGGCGCGAAACATCATTGATTAAGGAACACGCATAGTGTATGAATCCTTGCGAGTCAAAACGGGATGATCGGGACGCTCGCCTCGTTTGTTTTTTGGGCTAGGCCTAAGGCGGGCTACGCCCGCAACCCAGAGGTCAGAGGACAGATGTCAGAAGTCAGAAATTCAGAAACTGACCTCCGACCTCTTGGCCTGACCCATCAATACGGGCAGGTTGCATGAAACAAGCCGAAACACAGGAACAGCCACGATGAGACAGGAGAAAGCGCAGCCCAACCAGCAGGAAGAAGTGCAAAAGCTCTTTGTCGCGCATATCAGTGTGATTAAAGGGTTTATAACAGGATTGTGCCCGAATTTCGCCGATGCGGACGACATCCTGCAACAGGTGTTTCTCGTGACAACCCGCAAGGCGGATTCTTTCGAACTGGGCACCAATTTCCTGGCCTGGGTTCGGCGCATCGCGCGTTTTGTCGTTCTGGAGCATTTCCGAAGCAAGAAGAAGCAACCCTGCACCTTGGACGAAGATATTCTGGATCTGGTCTCCGAATCGGCCGAAACGTTGGACGATACTTGGGGCGATCAACGCTCGGCTCTCGAAAAATGCATGGAGAAAATCACGCCCGCCATGCGTAAACTGCTGGAAATGCGCTATCTTAAAGGCTTGATGCCCACCCAAATCGCGGCCCGGTTTTCCCGGAGCCTCAATGCGGTTAACGTGGACTTGGCCCGTATTCGGAAAGTCTTGCGCGATTGCGCGGACAACGAGCTGCGTATCCTGCAGCCGTAACCATGAACATCGAAAGACTGATCACTTATGACTGATTACTTTGGAGTAGAGTTATGACCTCGAAACGCTTCTGGTTGCTGCTCAACGAATATTTCGACGATGTGTTGAGCGAACAGGACAAAGCCAAATTCAAGCAGGAACTGGCTGAATCCGAGGATGCCCGGCGCCTGTTTTGGGAATACGCCTATCAGCATGCCTTTACCCGCGACTTTTTTTTGGAGAAGGAAGGACGCTCCAGCGTACGTCTGTTGAAATCGCATGTCGGCGGCAAACGCAGGTCGCGCATGCTGTTCCCGATCCTGGCCGCCGCGGCCGCCCTGATGGTGGGTATAGGCCTGTTCAGGTTCATGGCGGGCGATCGCGCTCTGCCGTCAACCGGACTGGTTGTTTCCGTCCGCGCGATCGGCCAGGTGCATACGGAAGGCGACACGTTCCGGACCGGGCCCGATTCCTTTGCCCGACTCGATCTGGCCGACGGCAGCGTCGTTGCGCTGGACCAAAACAGCGCCGTCGCCCTGACACGAACGGGGGCCGACGGGTCCATCGCCGCCCAACACGATAAGGGCCGAATCTATCTGGATGTGACGCCGCAACCTCGCGGCTTTGCCGTTCTGTCGGGCGCGTCCGACATCCGCATTGCCGGCACACGGCTGATGATGGAGCCAGACCTGTATGTCGCCGTGCTCGAAGGCAAGGTGCATGTGGCGCGATCCGGAGAAACCAAAGACGTGGACCAAGGTCGATTGGCCGTATTCAAAACGGAGACGGACAACGTCGCGCCAGACATTCGGCTGATCCGCGCCCCGTTTCGTGCCGACGCGTTTGCCTGGCTGAAGCCTTTGGGCTTGGACCCCGAAACCATACTAGGTGAAGCCGGCCGTACAGCGCCATCCGGCGATCTGCTGGCGCTGTACGTTTTCGATCAAAACGAAGGGACGCTTGTCCGCGACGTGTCCGGCGTTGGCGAGCCGATGGACTTGACCATTCTCAAGCCGGAAAACACCGAATGGACCGGCGATGCGCTGCGCATCAAGGATCCGGCGGACATCCGCTACCGCGGCGATGCGACCAAGCTCAAGGAAGCTTGGCGAAAAAACCGCGGGCTCACTCACCAAATTTGGGCGCGCAGCCCCCAAGTCTGGGACGAAACGACGCGCAAAGAGCAAAAAATAACGCATTTTTCAATAGAAAAGCGCTTTTTTATGTGGTGGACCATGCAATTCGGCGGAAAGCCTTCGGACAAAATCAGCCACAACATTGTCGCCTATTTGGACGTGCAGGATCGGCATGTCATACTCTCGCCTTTCGTTGGGGAAAACTCCGAAAAAAAAGTGAACATAACCTTTTTGGACAGAGCCCTGAACATGCATCGGTATCGCGACGTCTTTACCTTTACCTTATCCCCGTCCGCCCAGCATTTTATTCCGGAGAAAGATACTCCTTGGCGAGGCGATCTCGTCGCCTATGCGATTTACGGACGGGCTTTTAGCGAACAGGAGCTGAAGGAGCTTTATATGACCGATATTCCTTCGCCCCGCGCGCCGGGCAACCTGCCAATACAGGCCGGCTGGGCATTCGAGTAGGACAGATGGAACGTTGAGCGTTGAGCGTTGGTGAGTAAAATGTGCGTTCGTACTTTCGTGCGTTCGTGCTTTGGTGTAAACACTTAGTCGCCACACTTAGTCGCCACACTTAGTTGCCACACTTAGTTGCCACACTTAGTCGGTTACACTTAGTCGAACCGCTTAGTCGATCGTCGCGAAATGACGCGAAAAAAGAGTTTCTACCACGGAAAACGCGGAAGACGCGGAAGGGGAATGTGGAACGTGGGTTCGTGCGTTCGTGGGTTCGTGCGTTGGTAAACACTTAGTCGCCACACTTAGCGCCTTAATCTGCCGCCCCTGCGATAAAAAGCAAGAAAATATTGCGCGACATTTTTGGATGAACCGGGCCAAGAGGTCAGAGGACGGAGGTCAGAGTTCAGTTTTGCACGATCCGGGTACGCGATGGGCGCAACTCGGCTGGCATCGTGACCGGCGAAAGATGGGCAGAATGGCGCCTCAGGCGACCATATCCAGACGTTGTTCGGTGGAGGCCGAAAGCATGGCGTTGAGTGCGGTGAAAACTCACATACTCCCAAACCCACGTACCCACACACTTGGGTTGCGGGCGTCAGCCCGCCTTAGAGCGAATGAACCGACAACCGCTCCAACTGGTGTTTGGCGCACAGATCGAGCAGCTCGACCAGTTTTTGATGCTTGGACGGCGCCGTGCATTTAATGGCTATGGAAACGGAGCGATCCACGGAAGCCAGCCGCCCTAAATCGCGATCCAGTTCCGACAGGGTCACAACGCGCCCGTTCATGCTGAATCCCGTCAGCCTATGCCCGACAACGATCTCCACAAGCCCTTCGGCCGCCACATCGCCAGCTGTGACACGGGACACTTCAGCGCGCGAGAGCACGTCTTCCGGCCTGAGCGTGACAATAAAGAAAATCAGCAGGAGAAACACCACGTCAATCATCGAGGTCATCTCGAGACGAGGATTTTCCCGACACTTGCCCGGCTGTCGCGTCTGTTTCCGAATCATGACGACCCCTCCCTTTCCCGACGTTGGCTGTTCGGCTCGCGGCTTTCCATGTTAGGACGTTTCGCGCGTGCGATTTATTAGAGCCATAATCCTGTGTCGCAGCCGATAAAACGCACATTCGTCCTAAGAGTGGGATCAAGTGTGGGGACTAAGCGCCTGCGTCAGAATAAATTCACCGTTCAGTGTGAACTCTGACATTATTCGCATGGGCTAGCAAGCGCTGTTTTCAGCCGTGCCTCGCTCTAATCCGCCAGAGATTAGTGCCTTAATCACGCCGTTCTGCCGAAAAAAACAAGAAAAAAGACATGCGTTTTTGGGTCAGTATCATCCCATAGCTTCTGGAATCATGGAATAGTGGAAGATTGGAGTGTTGGAAACCCTTGAAAGCCAATGGTTGGCCATTTGTCATGCGTCGGACTTTCGCACAGTGCGTTGCATAATATCCGAGAGAGGCAATCACCGTTTCCGCTTGCTATCATTGTTCCAAAATTCCCCCGTTCCATTATTCCATGGGATGACAGTGTTTTTGGGTGTATCTTTCGCAATGCGTACCATGAAGAGCCCGTCTTCGCGAAGCTTCGCCGAGGCAAGCCATGAAGGACATGAAGG
>SLMC01000189.1 GCA_007133745.1 Kiritimatiellia bacterium | reverse complement strand
GCTGGTCGCTGAGGTGCCCGGCGTCGTCAGCGTCACCTACAATATCGCATGCAAGCCGCCCAGTTGCATCGAGGCGGTGTGAAGAGAAGTATGAAGTATGAAGGATGAAGTATGAAGGCGGGGTCCCGTCCTGAAATAGGTTGTCACTTTGACTGACAAAAAGAGGAGGTCAAAGTGGGGAAGAGCATAAGATATAGCGAGGCGTTCAAGCGACAAGTGGTTGACGAGCTGGGCCGAGGGAGGCATAGATCGATTGAGGCGGCGAAGCGGGCCTATGGCATAAGAGGTGCGATAACGGTACTCCAATGGGTGCGCAAATACGGGAGCGATGATTTGCTGCCCAAACGTGTGAGGGTCGAAACATTGAAAGAGCGGGACGAGTTAAAGGAGGCGCGCAAGCGGATCAGGGAGCTTGAGGCGGCGGTAGCGAACGCGCATATGGACTACTGTCTTGAGAAGGGCTATTTGCAGGCCGCGTGCGATCGTTTGGGCGAGGAGATGGATGTCTTTAAAAAAAAATGCGCTATGACGCTGTCCGATACGCGCAGGACTGTGAAGGGGCGATAAAAATGAAGATGTCCAAGCTGTGCGAGCGTGTGGGAATGAGTCGTCAAAACGGCTACAAGGCACGTAGAGCGCGCCAGCGCAAGCAGGTGGACGAGCGACTGGTAAAGAGCCTGGTGAACGCAGAGCGTGCGTTGCAGCCCCGGCTTGGCGGATTGAAGTTGCACTTTCTGCTACGCGAACAGTTACAGGCTGAGGGCGTGAAGCTGGGGCGGGATCGTTTTTTCGATGTTCTTCGGAGCCAAGACCTTCTGCTGGAAGCGCTTCCGAAATCCCCGCGCACAACCAACAGCGCGCACAATTTGCCGGTATTCACCAACCTGATCAAAGACATGGAGCCAAGCGGGCCTAACCAAGTATGGACCTGTGACATCACATTCATTCGGACCCGCGAGGATTTCGTCTATTTGAGCCTGATCACCGACAAGTACTCGCGCAAGATCGTCGGCTATCATTTGGCCAGGACATTAACGGCTCAGGATACGCTTCGTGCGCTCGACATGGCCTTAAGGGGGCTTCCCGAGGGAGCAAGGCCGATCCATCACTCCGACCGCGGCAGCCAGTATTGCAGCCATGAATATGTCAATCGTCTGACGAGCCACGGACTGAAGATCAGCATGACAGAGCAGGATCATTGCGCCGAAAACGCCATGGCCGAGCGGGTCAACGGCATACTCAAGCAGGAGTATTTTCTTAAGAATGAATTTCGCAGTGTTGCTCAGGCTCGAAAGGCTGTAGACGAGGCGGTGCACTTGTATAACACACGACGCCCCCACCGCTCTCTGAAACTCCAAACACCGGAGCACGTACACAGTAATGCGGGATGAAAAATTTTGCCCCCCTCCGGAGGGGGGCAAGTGGGGGATCTACCCCGCCATAACGGGAACCCAAAACGGAAGTGGTAACTGAACAAAAAGTGACAACTTTAAATCAGGACTTGACCTAATTTCTGACTTCTGACATCTGTCCTCTGACCTCTGGGTTGCGGGCCACAGCCCGCCTTGCGCGGCAAGGGCCTGAGATTGGGGTGGAAAGGCGTGCCTTTTCACCCCAATCTCCCGTTCCCGCGGCGCCCGCCTTCGCCGAGAGGCTACGGCGGACACGCAAGGTCGCGGGGGACGGTGTCATAATGCGAATTGCCGAACGCAACAAGGTGGCGCTTGCGTTTACCGGCGGGAAACGATACTGTTTGAATTATTGATTGTCGCAACAGGGTGCGGTTCAGGCGGAACGCCTGAACTGTTATCGCAACAGGACGCTTATGGCCAAGGAACTGACAACCGCGCTGATTGTGAGCATCCAAACCGTGGAATGGACCTCGCTGACCCGCGAAAAGGGAACGCTGCGCGTCGCGGAATTCAAGCGCGAACCCATCGGCGAAAGCCCGGAAGACCATGCGCCCGACGCCGAATCCGCGCGCGCCGAACGCATCCGTACGCTTTGCCGAGACGTGCAGGGCCAAGTGCATGCGGGGCTGCCGTCCGCCGATTTGCTCCTGCGCATTGTCAATCTTCCCAACGCCGAGCCAGGCGAAATGCGGGAAATGGTGCGTCTTCAGTTGGACAAAGTATCGCCCTTCCCGCTGGACGACATGGTCTTTTCCCATGAAATCCTGACGCACGGCCAGGACTTGTCGCGCGTTCTGATGGTCGCGGCTCGGCGAAGTGCGGCGGAAGAAATCGTGCAGACACTGAACAAGGCGCGACTGCGACCGGCACGCATGGACGCGGCTGTTATGGGCTGGCAACCGCTTTTGCGAGACGCGGGCGCTCTTCCGGATACAGGCCGCCACATCAATCTGCTCGTCCATGCCGACGGAGCCGACCTGTGGATCACGGACAATGGAGATCCCGTCGCGATCCGGCCCCTGCGCGCTCCGGACGTCGCCGAATCGGATGCGGACTGGGGCCGCGATGTCGCGAACGAAATACGGCATACGCTCATGGCGCTGGAACTGGAGCATGGCCATGCGGACAATACGTCCATCGCCGTGTGGCATACGTCGGAGACCGCTCCCGACTGGGCGGCGGATATTCAAGCGCTGCATAACGGTTCAACGGAATTCCGGCCATTGGAGGACTTGCCGCCTTTGTCCGAAGGTCTGGCGCGTCGCGCTGCGCAACGCGATGCCGCCCTGCTGGATCTGACGCCTGAACAATGGCGCGTCACGGAACGGGACAAGGCCTTTCGCAAACGAATGAAACGAACCGCGCAACTCCTGACCGGCCTGTGGGCGCTCGGCATGGCCATTGTGTTCGGAGGGCTCTATGCCCAGGAAACCCATGTGCGGCAACGACGCGATACCCAGGAGGAATGGGCCAAGCCAGCCAACGAAGTCCGGGATTTGCGCGCGCGCATCCGTATGATTGGCAAATACATGGATGCGGACGGCTCCGCGCTTGAATGCCTAAGGGAAGTCGTCCGCCTGCTCCCCGACGGCATCGAACTGACCTCGTTCGCCTATCGCAAAGCGGAAGGCGTGAAAATTTCGGGTCAGGCCGACTCGGTCAACCAGGTGTACGATTACAAGACCCGCATGGACGAATCCGTCCTGTTTTCCAACGCGGACCTAAGCGGGCCGCGCTACGACGGCAGAAGAAAAAAACACCTGTTCGATATGGATCTCGCGCTACCGGAGGAGACGCCATGACCTTGACGCCCCGAGAATCCGTTCTGGCCCTGCTCACCGGCGCAGTCCTCGTTCTGGTCCTGTCCGGCATGTTGATCAAGCCTAAAATCGAACGCTGGCAGGAATTGCGCAACGAGCAAAGCGCGATCGAGGCGGACATCGACCTGAGCCGCAGCCTGGTAGCCGCGCGAGAACGATGGATAGGCGAATACCGGGCCATGAGCAAAAACATACCCCGCTACCCTGCCGATCAAAAGATGGACATTCACTGGCTGTCCATTATGGATCGGGCAGCCGCCCGGAACGGCGTGAGAATCATTCGCCGCCAGGCCGGCGAGGAAATTCGGCAAGGCGTCGTTTACGAAATGCCGATCGAATGCCAGGACTGGGAAGGCTCCCTCGACGCCCTGGTGCGTTTCCTGTTTGATCTTCAAAAGGAAACGGCGATGATGGATGTGAGGCAACTGTTGATCCGGCCGCGGGGACGGGGCATGTTGAGAGGACGCTTTTCGCTCGCATGCATCTACACGCGCGCGGAACAAGAGCAAGAACTCGAAACGCAAAAGGACGAACCATGAAAAAACAACGACACGACATAACGCGAGCCATGGCGATCGCAGGCCTCGGACTGTTGCTCCTGGTCTCGCGCGC
>SLMC01000062.1 GCA_007133745.1 Kiritimatiellia bacterium | reverse complement strand
TACCCTTGCCCAAACGCTTTTCCACAACAGACTCTGTCTACAAGAAGGATTTTGCACTCGCTATTTGCGCGGAAAAATGAAACTGTTTGTGTATCCCTTATGTTTGGAGATTGGAATAAAGGAAGAAACCTATGAAAGCGAAACGAGTGGCGGGCGTTTTGACGACGCTTCTGACGGTGTTCGGCGTCCTGTGCGGAGCCGAAAGCGCGCGAGCCAAGGACATGCGCGTTCTCTGCACGACGTTCCCGATCTATCAGATCACGCGCAACGTGGCGCAAGGACGCCAGGGGGTGGACGTCAAACTGATGCTGCCGGCCTCGCTGGGCTGTCCGCATCACTATTCGCTGACGCCGCAGGACATGCGTAAACTCGCGCGCGCGGATGTGCTGGTGGTGAACGGACTCGGCATGGAGGAGTTCCTTGGCGCGCCGGTGAAGAAGGCCAATCCCCGGTTGCGCGTCGCCAACAGCTCGCAAGGGATCGAGGGGCTGTTGCCGTACGCGGGCGGGCATCGCCGCCGTGAACACAGACACGACGATCATGCGCGCCAACACCGTTCGGGGGTCAATTCGCACTTGTTTGCCAGTCCCCGCATGACGGCGTTGCTGGCCGAGAACATCGCGGTCGGGCTGTCGAAAGCCGACCCGGATGGCGCGGATGTATACGCTCGGAATGCCAAGGCCTATGCCGCGAAGATGAATGCGCTGGCCGACGAGATGGCGGCGCTGGTCAAGACGCTCAAGAACAATCGGATCGTCCAGCCGCATGGCGCCTTCGACTATTTGGCCCGCGATATCGGACTGGAGATTGTCGCCGTGACCCAGCCGCACGGACAGGAACCGTCCGCCGCCGAGATGCTGAAGCTGATTGAAACAATTCGCGAGAAGAAGGCGGGCGCGGTTTTCACCGAGCCGCAATACGCGTCCAAGGTCGGACAGACCCTGGGCAGGGAAACCGGCATTCCAACCGCCGTACTCGATCCGGCGGCCTCGGGACCGGACGACGCGCCGCTCGACTACTACGAGGATGTTATGCGCAAGAACAAGGAGACGCTGCGTGCCACGCTGGGGGTCCATGAATAGCGATCGGCCGCAAACCGACGACCCGGTGGCGGTGGCTTTCGAAGACGTATCGGTTCGTCTCGATGGCGTTCCGATTCTCGAGGGTGTCACCGCCTCGGCCCCCCGCGGCGGCAGCACTGCGGTGGTCGGGCCCAATGGCGCCGGCAAGACGACCCTGTTGATGGCGCTGCTGCGGCAGGCTCCGTTCACCGGAGCCATTCGGATTGCCGACGGCAGAGAGGGCAAAGAGCCGCGTATCGGTTACGTGCCGCAACGCCTGCAATTCGATCGCGGCCTGCCCATGACGGCCCTCGATTTTCTCGTCATGGGTTTGCAGCGGCGTCCGTTGTGGCTGGGAACCAAACGTGTTCATCGCGAACGGGCGGAACATCTGCTCGCGGATGTGCGGGGAGAGACGCTGGGCAACCGTATGCTGGGTGTGCTGTCGGGCGGCGAGCTGCAACGGGTGCTGCTGGCCCTCGCGCTGGCGCAGGCCCCCGATTTGCTTGTGCTCGACGAGCCGGCATCCGGTATCGATGTCCATGGCGGCCAGCTATTCTGCGAGTTGCTCGAACGCCTGAGTCGCGAGCGCGGCTTCACGCAATTGATGGTCAGCCATGATCTGGCGACGGTCACGCATCACGCCACGCATGTCGTTCTGCTTAACCGCCGCGTCATTGCGGCGGGCCCCCCGCGCGAGGTTCTGACGCCGGAAAACCTCGCCGCCGTCTTCGGCATGCACATGGGCCTGGCAGACGCGCGGGCGCTGTCGGAGGGGAAGTCGGTCTGTTCGTGCGCCCAATGCGCGGAGGACGACCATGCTTGACCTGACGGCGTTCTACGATCTGCTGGGTCGGCTGCTGCCGTTCGAATTCCTTCAGGTGCGCTTTATGCAGCAGGCGCTCATAGGGTTGCTGCTGATCGCCCCCATGACCGCCGCCATGGGCGTGCAGGTCATCAATTTCCGCATGGCGTTTTTTGCCGATGCCATCAGCCACTCGGCGTTCGCGGGCGTGGCGCTGGGTCTCATCTTTGCGGTCAGTCCGCAATGGACCATGCCGCTCTTCGGACTAATGGTCGGGTTGACGATCATGGCCATGCAACGGCGCAGCGCGCTTTCGACCGATACCGTGATCGGCGTCGTTTTCGCGGGAGTCATGGCGTTCGGGCTGGCGATTGTCAGCCGCAACGCCAATGTTGCGCGCGACCTACAGCGGTTTCTCTACGGCGACATCCTGACCATTGACGACAGCGGCATCCTCTGGCTCGCGGCGCTCTTTGCGGCGGTCATGGCCTTTCAGGTCTGGGGCTACAATCGGCTGCTCTACGTGGGGATGAATCCTGTCGTGGCGCAGGCGCACGGCGTCCGCGTGGCACGCTATCAGTTCGCCTTTGCCGGACTGGTGGCGCTGGTGGTCATGCTTTCCATCTGGGCCGTGGGCGTGCTGCTGGTCACCGCGCTGCTGATTGTTCCGGCGGCGGCGGCCCGCAATCTGGCCCGCTCCGCCGGGGCCATGTTCTGGTGGGCCATTCTGGTTAGTTCCACCTCCGCCGTGGCCGGACTGCTGATTTCGGCACAGGACTGGGCCCGCACGGCTACCGGCCCGACCGTGGTTCTGTGCGGTTTCGTCTGGTTCCTGTTCAGCCAGGCCGTAGCCATGACCCGCCGGGGCATGACGCGATGATCTCGAAAAGACCGTCAAAGCGGTCCGGCCCGACTTGTCCAACCAGGCGGACTGTCGCCCGCAACCCAAGTATGCGGGTATGTGGGTTTGGGAGTATGTGGGTTTTCACCCACGCACTCACCTACTCACACACTCACAAACAATTACGCCTCCAATCACTTGTTTTTTACGGCAGAACGGCGGGAATAAGGCGCTAATCCTTGCCGCCCTCCAACCGGATCGCCCTGGAGGGCGACGGGCTTGCCCGCCGTAGGCCTTGCGAAGGCGTGTCCCCGTCGCCGATCCTAATCGCACTCTTCCCTCTCGCTAATCCTGCCGGAGGCAGCTGTATCTTGTGTATGTCGATACCTACGGAGAACAGATCCACAGGGATTGGGGAAGATGAAGGCGAAAGATTAGGGCGAAAGATTAAGGGGTTCGCGCCTTGAGCCCTAATCTTTCGCCTTAATCTTTTGCCCTAATCTTTGGTGGATTCTTTCTCTTGTGGTTGTCGAAGACTACGGAGAACAGCTCCGCAGGTTTGGCGTTGGATCATTTTTGAACATCGAACATCGAATTGGAGGCGTGATTGTTTACGAGTGCGTGGTTGCGCGACTGCGCTGATGCCTCACGACCATCGACCCGGAATGGCCGTGCCGCATTGGCCGCACTGACCGTTGTCGTTCAAACGCAAGGCGTCGACCACAAACCCGAGCCGGCCTATGACCGTCTCGCCGCAGGTCGGGCAGAACGTGTTTTCGCCCGCGTGTCCGGTCACGCGCGAGACATAGACGAATTGGAGTCCGGCTTCCATGGCGACGGACCGGGCCTTGTCCAGCGTCGAGACCGGGGTCTGCGGCAGATTGGACAGCCGGTAGAGCGGATAGAAGCGGGCGAAATGCAGCGGAACCCCCGTTCCCAGTTCGTCGGCAATCCAGCGGCACATCCGGTCGAGCATGGCCATGTCGTCGTTCAACGAGGGAATGACGATGGTCGTGATTTCAATATGCACGCCGGCGGCTTTGATCCGTTTCAGCGTTTCCAGAACCGGATCGAGCTCGCCCCCGACAATATCGCGGTAGAAGTCACGCCTCCGCGTTCTTCAAACTCGCGTCTCCAT
>SLMC01000059.1 GCA_007133745.1 Kiritimatiellia bacterium | reverse complement strand
TCCTGATCCCGGCTAGGGATTTGGGCAGTTTCCGGAAAATGATTTGGCGCTTTTTTGTGGCATGGGCGTCCCGCCCATGATGAATATCGAGAAAACGCGGGCAAGATGCCCGTGCCACGATGCATGTCCGCCGTAGCCTGCAAGGCGAAGGCTGGATGTCGGTGGAGGAAAACGTTGAGAAAGAGAAAAGCCGCCACAACACAATCTTTCTTCACCAACCGGCATAAAGCCGGTGGGATCGTGAATAACTACAACGAAACTCACATACCCCCAAACTCACATACCCACACACATGGGTTGCATGCGTGTTTCGTAGTTGCTCTTCCTGTTGAAAAATGCATGCATATGCGGAAGTTTATGAACATTCGCATCCATCAGCTTGATCTGCCGCCGGGATACACTGCCGACCAGCTTGCCAAGGCCGCCGCCAAAGCGCTGCGCTGTCCTCCGTCCGCCTTGAAGAAACTGAAAACGACCCGCCGTTCCATCGACGCGCGCGGACGTGCTCCGCGCATGACCGTGTCCGCGGAAGCGGAGTTCACCGGTCGGCTCGCGACCGGGTTGCGGAATGTCGAGCCCGTTTCCGACAGCGCCCTGCCGCCGCGTCCGTCGCTCAGGGCCTGCGGTGGACCGCGTCCGTTGGTGGTCGGGGCGGGGCCCGCCGGATTGATGGCGGCCTTCTCGTTGGCGGAAGCGGGGTTGAAACCAATTCTGATTGAACGCGGCGAACCGGCCGAACAGCGCACCCGGCGAGTTGAAGCCTTCTGGAAAAACGGCGAACTGAATACGGAAAGCAACGTGCTGTTCGGCGAAGGCGGCGCAGGACTTTTTTCCGACGGCAAGCTGACTTCCCGCAGCAAGGACCGACCGCGCGTGCGACGTTTTTTGGAGATCCTGGTCCAGTGCGGCGCGCCGCCGGACATTCTGATCGATGCCGAACCGCACCTGGGCAGCGATACGCTGGTCGCACTGGTTCCCGAGCTGCGGCGTCGGCTTCAGACGCTTGGCGGCGAAATCCGTTTCGGCGCGCGCCTCGACCAGCTCGACATCGAGAACGGCGCCGTGCGCGGCGCCATGATTTCAAGCCAGCCGATGCGTACCGACACCTGCGTGTTGGCGACAGGTCACAGCGCGCGCGATGTCTACGCCATGCTGGCCCGACACGGCGTCCCGATGGAGGCCAAGCCGTTCGCGGTCGGGGTGCGACTCGAAATTCCGCAACATCGCATCGACACGGCGCAATGGGGCGGCCCCGTTCCTGTTCTGGGCAAAGCCAGCTTCAGATTGACGCGCCGCGAAGAAGGCGTCGCCCGCCCCTGCTACACTTTTTGCATGTGTCCGGGCGGAGTGGTCATGGCCTGCGCATCGTCGAACGGGTTGTTGACCACCAACGGCATGAGTTTGTCGCGCCGCGATCAGCCGTTCGGGAACGCCGCTTTTCTGGCGCCGGTTAATTGTCGGGATTTCGGCGGCTCCGCATCGGACCCGCAGGCGGGAATCGCGTTTCAGCGGCGCATGGAAGCGGCGGCCTTCGCGGCGGGCGGATCGGACTACAGTCTGCCCGCGCAACGCCTGACGGATTATCTCGAAGGCACGCCCTCGAAGGATGTGCCGACGGAGCGGTCTTTCGCGCGGGCGCGACCTTCGGATTTGCGCGGGTTGCTGCCGGAGTTTGTCGATCAAACCTTGCGTAGCGCGATCCCGAAAATGCTGCGCAGTTTGCGCGGCGTGCGGATCGAGGAGGCCTTGCTGTATGCGGCTGAAACACGCAGCTCGAGCCCGGTTCGCGTGGTCCGCGACGACAATGGACAATCCCCGGGACTGCGCGGGCTTTATCCCTGCGGCGAAGGCGCCGGTTATGCCGGCGGCATCGTCAGCTCCGGCATGGACGGCTTGCGCATCGCCGAATCCGTCATCGCGCGCTTCGCTCACAATAACGAAGAAAACAAAGGTCCCTGATCTTTCTGACAATGATCCGGACCTTATCTATCCGGGCGATCCGAACAATGCCAGTGCCGTGTATCAGTACTTGAATCTTGCTCACTATCATAAAGGCCAATTTGAGAAAGTTGTCATGGCTTTTGAGCATGGGAATCTTATTGAAGAACCCGGCTCTGAAACGGCCGCCCTCCTGGAGACCATCTATGCGGAAGCCCTGCTGGGCGTGGGTCGTCAATCGCGTAGTCGAGCCGTTTTAGAAAAATTGCGGAAATCCAGATCAAGCGACCCAAGAATCCTGTGCCTCCTCGGGATTGCGCACGTCCGAGCAGGCTCCCTGAAGGACGGAATAAAGTACCTGCAACAAGCTGCAAAGATGGGATACGCTCCTGCGCACTATGAGCTAGCGGCTTTGACTACCGACAGAACAGAAAAAATGGCCCACTATCGCCAAGTTCTTATCCTCGAAGGAAAAGGATCACCTTTGGTAAATAAAGCAGCCCAAGCCGTACTCAGCGAACGGGACATGGTAGAAAACTCATCGCGTTTCACGTTCGTTACCTTCGGCGCCTTTTGTTCAAAAACCCTGCGCCGTTACGCATGCGCCGAATAGCCCAAAGCCGCGATCGTCTGGCGGATATGGTCAAGATCGTACCCTTGGCCCCGAAGCACAGCTTGACGTTCAGCCCGGGACACCGTCACGTCGGTCACGCCAGGCTCGTCCAGAATGGCCCGCCGCAGCGTCTCCTCGCATTGCGAACAGCGCATGCCGTCGATGGTCAGTACGACGGTCGACTCATCGCCGACACCAGGCTCGGACGGCGCGACGGGACGGCTGCGGCGTGGAATCAGCGCATGGAACAGGACGCCCAGCAGCATCAAGGCCAGAACGATCTGCACGTTGGGCGGCACCATGCGGTGCGTACCCTGCCCGGGCGTGAAATCGCCCGCCCGATATACCCAGTCCAGAATCAGACCTGAACCCAGCGCCGAAACGGCCACCACCGCCAGATACAGCGCCGCGGTTCTGCGTCCGAACAGCTTCCAGACCGTCGTGATCGCCGCCGCGTTCGTAGCCGGGCCCGTCATCAGAAACACCAGCGCGGCGCCCGGAGACAGGCCGATCCCGATCATGGCTGCCGCGATCGGGATGGACGAGGTGGCGCACACGTACAGCGGCATGCCCATCAGCATCATCGCCAACATGGCCGGCAAGCCAGAACCCCAGCGGCCCGCAAAGAAGTCTTCGGGAACCACGGCCGAAATCAAGCCGGCCGCCAGCAATCCGATCAGAAGCGGTTTGGCAATGTCGCGCGGCAGGGTGATCAACGCATAGCGCGCAATGCGCAGCGGTTTCGATCCGCTCGCATCGTCGGCGCACGCGCCGCAGGCGCCGGACCGAACCGTCGCAGGCGCCGTATCGGCAGGATCGGCGCCCAGCGCTTCGATCGTCACGCCGCCGAGCACGCCGGTCAGAAACGCCGCGATCGGACGGAAGACCGCGAACACGGGCCCCAGCAGACTGAAGGTCGCCATAATACTGTCCACGCCCGTCTGCGGCGTAGACAGCAAAAAGGCCATGGTTGCGCCTTTGCTCGCGCCGTTGCGGCGCAGGGAAGCCGCCACCGGTATCACACCGCAGGAACAAAGCGGCAAGGGTACGCCGAACAGCGAGGCCCGCATGATCGCGCCCGATCCGCGCCCACCCAGACGCCGTTCCACCCAGGCTGGCGATATGAATACCGATAGCACGCCGGCCACCAGAAAACCGATCATCAGATACGGCGCCATCGCCAGCAGCGTGCTCCATATCTTGCTCAAGACCAGCAGAAAAAATTCAGGCATGATCCGTTTCCCGCGTTTGACACGCTTCCCCTGCCGCTTCTCCCCGGCCCGTCCGCCGCCGTGCGGCGGCGG
>SLMC01000231.1 GCA_007133745.1 Kiritimatiellia bacterium | reverse complement strand
GTCCCGGGGGAACCTTGCTGGCTTTGCCGGCCTTCACGCCCGCCGACGGCGTCGCGGCGCCGGTCGGCATGCGCTATCAGCCTGGCGGCGTGGCGCTGGCGGCGAACGTGGGCGAGTCGCCCGATTACATCGGCAATCGGGAGTATCGGCCTGGCGACTCGATTCGCCGGGTCGATATGCGCGCCTGGGGGCGGGTCGGCGAGCCCGTGGTGCGCGAGTACCATGAGGAATACTTTTTGCGCGTCGCGCTGGTTTTGGATACCTATGTCGCTGCCCCGCGCTGGCGGCGACGCCGGGCGAACGAGCGTTTGGAGGCGGCAATCAGTCTGACCGCGACGCTGGTGGACGGACTGTCGCGCGGCGAGTATCTGCTGGATGTTTTCGCGGCCGGTCCCCAACTCTACAATGTCCGGGCCGGCCGCGGTGCGGCTCGGTTCGGTCATGTCCTGGAAATTTTGGCCTGTCTCGAAGCCTGTCGCGCGAATCCGTTCGACATTGTGACGCCCTCGCTGGCGGACGAGCTGGCCCAAATCTCGACGGTCCTTTTCGTTTTTCTCGACTGGGACGAGGCCCGTCGCGCCATGCTGCGAACCGCTGTCGAGCGCGGATGCCGCTGCCGGGTTTTTATCGTCCATGCGGGCGACACCGCGCAACCCGTCGATGCGGACGAGGAGACGTCCGTCACGTTTCTGACGCCTGAACAGGTGTGGCAGGGGAGGCTGGGCGTGCTATGAGAGGGTTGCGCGGCATGTTTTTGGCTATGCTGCTGGTTCAGACGGCGGTTGCCGCCGTGCTGACCGAAACGCTGGTTTTCCCGCTGGCGACGGCCGTTGCGGCGGTTTTCGCGTTCGCGCGCCCTGTTCGGAGGCGTCTGTCCGTGCGACAGACGGTGTACGGCGCCTTGGCGCTGGCGCTGCTGTTCGCGGCGAAGTCCCGTCTTTTTCCGCTTGCGGCGCCAGGCCGATTCAGCGTGCTGGCCGGCCACTATGCGGCCAGCTACGCAACGGCGCAATGGCTGCTATGGGTTCAGGTGGTTCTGCTCGGAACGAACCGGTTCGCGTCGCGGCCGGAACCTTCGCGCTTTCCCGTCCGCTATGCCATCCCTTTCCTTGCGGCGTTGCAACTGGCCTTTACCATGAATTTCATCACTCGCGCGCCTGTGTTCCGATGGACCGCTTTAGTGGGCGCGTGTCTGTTCGCGGCGTTGTTCGGCGCAGTCGCGCTGACGGCGCCATCGAGTATGCCGACACAGCGGCGCAGCCGGGGCAGATGGGTCGCCAGCGCCGTCGTGCTGGCGCTGGCTTTGGGGGCCGGTGTTTTCGTGTCCCGGCAGGTTGCATCCAATGCGGTGAATATCGATATGTTTTTTCTTCACCTTTTCCAGCCGCGCGCCGGTCGGTTGCGTGCTGGGCTGTCGGAGCGAACAACATTGCGCAGCGTCAGCGCTCAGCGCGATACGGATGCGGATCGGGTCGCGGTTCGCGTGGAATCCGATCGGGCCCCCGGCTATCTTCGCGCGCATGCCAGGGAACACTTGGACGGGCAGGTGTGGGGCTCGCGCAGTCGGCCTGTTGTTCGCACGGCGCTGGAGACGCCGGACGGCCCGATGCGCGCGCAGGCGGGAGACGCTCCCGTTTACGCCGTGCGCGCGGGCCGCGGACCGACGGCCGCGTTCCTGCGCGTATGGAGCGCCGCGCAAGCGAACGACAGGCTGTTGACGACTCTGGATACGCGCATGATCGCGACATCCGCCGCGCGGTTCCTGATGGACGAGCATCAATCCTGCCGCGCGGAATCGCTGCCGCGTAGCCGTCCGTATCTGCTAGCCACAGGCGCGGAACCCGGCGCCGAAAGACCGGACGATGCTCTGCTCGAGCGTTGTCTCGAAATCCCGGCGAGCCTGACCGAGGCGGCGCGCGCCGTCTGCGTTTCGGTCTTGGCCGGGGCGCGGAATACGGAGGAAAAGATAGGGGCCGTCGTCGATTATTTTGAGGGCAACTATGCCTATGCGCTGGGTATCGCCATTCCGCGCGGCCAGGACCCGCTCAGCTATTTCCTGACGGAACGTCCGGACGCCCATTGCGAATATTTCGCGTCGGCCGCCGCGGTCATGCTGCGTTTGGCCGATGTGCCCGCCCGCTATGTTGTCGGCTACGTGGTCGCGGAAAAGAACGAAGCGGGCGGATATTGGTTGGCGCGCAATCGCGACGCGCACGCCTGGGTCGAGGCTTGGGACGAAGGTCGCGGCTGGATCACGGTCGAGGCTACACCGGCGGACGGATTGCCGCAGCCGCAGAACCAAAACGCATTCGCGGACTGGCTCGATCGCTCGCGGTTTCAGTTGGCCGTGGCGTGGGCCGCGCTGCGGGAGCAGGGTCTGGTCGCGCTGGGCTCGGCGTTCGCGCGGATGGCGCGCGGCTTGATCGGAACGTGGCCGGGTCGCGTGTTTCTCATGGCGCTTCTGGGCCTGATCGGCGCGAAAGCCGCGCGTTTTCTGCGCGCGCGAACGCGTACGCTTCCGGTTGCCGCCGACGAAGCGGCCTTTCAGCGATTGCTGGCCCGCATGGACGGGCGGGCCCGTCGGATCGGGTTCGTTCGGGGTTCGAACGAAACGCTGCTCGCTTTCGCCGAGCGGCTCGATGCCGCCGACAACGCCGAGGTGTGGCCTGTCGCCGCCGCCGAGTGGTACAGAGCCTGCGCCGCATGGCGTTGCGACGGAACAACGCTGTCGGATGCGCTGCCGCGCATGGAAAAAAACTTCGCGGCAGCGGAGCGATGCGAGGGCAACCCGATGTTGCCGGGCCGGAATGACCAGAGGCGAAAATAGAATTTCAACCACGGAAAACGCGGAATACACGGAAGGTTTTTAAACTGCGAAGACGCGTTGAAAATGGGGGCGAACAGGTTGCCTGATACAAACTGTTAACCCGAAGAAGGGTGGCTATTATTCCATCATTCCATTATTCCAATATTCCGTATCCCTTGGGATGGTGTCGGAAAAGGGCAAGGTTCGGCGTGTTTAAGATGACAACGCTTACGACGGGCATGTTCGATCTTTGCGGGCTGCGGTGTTCTGTCTTGGCTTTGATCCTGTCGGCCTCCTGTCTTTTTGCCGAGCCCGCCGCCGATTCGTCGGCGGAGCGCGCCGAAGAGTCCATATCGGACTGCATTTCCGAGCAGAACGCAAACGAGGCGTGCGATCTTTTGCCGGACGAATCCGTTTCGGAAAAAGAGATCCCATGGCTCGACCGTTCGCATGCCGCCATAAGCTACAGTGTCAAAGCGATTTCTGATCGGTTCGATCGGTTTTTCGATGCGACCGCCGATGAAGAAGCTGGCGATACGCGAGTGAAGGTTGCATTGGCTGCGGAGTCGCGCGAAGGACGGGGCGTACGGTTCAAGACCAAGGCCGATGTCCGGCTCGATTTGCCGCGCCTGGAGCGGCGCTGGAACCTGTTTCTGCAAAATGTCGACTTGAGGGAAGATCCTCTGATAGACCAGAAGTCCGACGAGGGCTATTACGCAGGTTTACGCCTGTTGCTGAGAAAGACGCCGTTGACCCGAGTGCATGTCGACGGCGGATTGCGTAATTCCGGGGGGCCTGTTCTTTTCGGACGCATGCGCTGGCGCTGGCAATACGCTTGGGATCCGCACATGGTGCGTGCGACGCAGTTCGTGTACTGGTACGACCGGAAAGGTTTTGGCGAAACGACGCGCCTGGAATACGAATATGCGGTGTCGCCGGACTGGCTGTTCCAGATGCGCGGCGATGCCGATTGGGGCGAAGTGACCCAAGGCGTGGAATGGACGCAAAGCATTGCGCTGGCCCGGATGTTGCGCTACCGCCATGGCTGGGTCTTTTTT
>SLMC01000378.1 GCA_007133745.1 Kiritimatiellia bacterium | reverse complement strand
CCGCTCGCCAGGCCGAGCCCGATCCGTTCGGCTTCGGCGCAGCCGACTTTGGCGAACCCGCTCCCGGCGCGCCCGGCGAGGTGCCGCTCATTACGTTCAGCGCTCGCTATATTTCGCTCTACGAATCGCTCAAGATTGTTACGCAGATCGCCGGCTTGAAGTTTCGCGTCGAAGGCAATGTGGTCATGATCGTGCCGCTGGACGCTCCGGACGGCGAGATCATCCACCGCTCCTACGACGTGCACGGAAGTTTTACCGAAGTGATGGAACGGCATCGCGAGGAATTGGCGCTGGGCCGTCCCGGCGATGCGTTCGGCGGGCCTATGGCCGCACCTGACGCCAGAGGCCGTCAATTGGACTTGAGAGAAGTCTTCCGGCAAATGGGCGTGCAGTGGCCGACAGGCTCCTCCATCCGGCATGTGCCCGGTATCGGTAAGCTTTTGGTCGCCAACACAGCCAACAATCTGGCCATTTTCGAGGATAAACTCTCCTTGCTCAACGTAGTGCCCAACCAGATCGAGATCGAAGCGCGGTTTGTCGAAGTGCGGCAGACCGATTTGATGTCGCTCGGCTTCGAATGGGGCCTGACCGACCACTGGCAAATTGCCCATCGCACGGATGTCGCCGGCGGACCGGGCCTGTCCAGTCGCCCCCATATTATGATGCGCGAGAACATGTCCGGCGGCGGTTTCACCAAGGGAAACCGCTTCTTCCGCGACGCGCTGGGCGGAGATCCGGTGCCGGACGACGTGTTCACGATTGCCAGTGTCCTGACCAATCCCGAACTGGCCTTTACGCTGCACATGCTTCAGCAAAAGGGGAACATGGATTTGCTGTCCGCTCCGAAGGTCACAACGCAATCCGGACAGGAAGCCTCCATTAAGGTCGTGACCGAATACATTTACCCCACATCCTTCAGCGTCGAGCCTATTACCGCCGGATCCGGCGACGACATCCGAATCGTCGGCGGCATTGTCGAGCCCAGCGCCTTCGAAACGCGCGAGGTCGGCGTGATCCTTGCCGTCCTGCCCGAAGTCGTGCAGGAAGGCAACCTCATCAATTTGACCATGACTCCGGAAGTGGTGACCGAACCGATGTGGAAAAACTACGGGTCCGTGTATATCGATCCGGACGGCAACGAGCAGCGCCTGAACATGGAACAGCCGTTCTTCCATACCCGCACCATTACGACGCAGATCGTGATCTTCAACGGCGCGACCGTGGTCATGGGCGGCATGATCAACGAGCATCGGACTGAAGTGGACGACAAGATCCCGTTTCTGGGCGATCTGCCGCTGATAGGGCGTCTGTTCCGCAGCCGTACGGAAAGCAGCGAAAAACGCAATCTGCTGATCTTCGTCACGGCCCGTTTGGTCGATCCGGCCGGCCGCCCGGTTCAAAGACGGCAGGATGTTTTGGCGCAGGAAGGCGAACGGACGACCCCTTAGCGCCTTAACCACGCCGTTCTGCCAAAAAGAAAAAGAAGAGGATGAGTGATTGTTTGTGAGTGAGTGTGTGGGTGTGGGAGTGTGTGGGGAAAGCTAGAACTGGACGGCAGGGTTGATCGTTCTCATCCTCACAAACTCACACACTCACATACAGGGCGCGCGGGGAAACTATACGCTTTGAATGGGGCTTAACTAGAAGGCATCCGAAAAGGGTCTGCCACATTCTGTCATTCCGAGCTTGCGAGGAATTTCGCTTCGCGAAAGCCCTTTGTTTCGCGGGGTTCCGTCGAGATCCCTCGCAAGCTCGGGATGACAATTGGTTCTGACAGCCCCCCTTTTCGGACAGGCTCTAACTAAGCGCCATTCGGGTCAGACCAAGAGGTCAGAGATCGGAGGTCAGCGGTCAGCCCGGAAAACCGGTTGACGCGTACGGCGACGATTACGGATTACGAAAAAGCGCTAACTTTAATTTTTTCATGTCAACCCCGAAGGGGTTATGCAACAAAGCCCGGGGCGCCGCCCTCGTTGTTTTACACATTTCCAGTATCCACAGGACGAATCGGCGACGGACGCAAAGCACAGCCCTTACGGGCCTGACTACGAACGTTTGTAGTCAACGCCGTAAGGCGTGTTGCAAGATTCGGGCTTTCCGCTACGGGAACTATGTAGAACAACAAGGGCGCCGCCTCAGGCTTTGTTGCGTCGGGCTTTCAGCCTGGAGACACAACGATTTCCGAAAAATATGAGCCTGCTCTGAGGCTTGCTTGTTTCAGAGGACATGCAAAAGGCCTTTGTCTTTCGATCTCGTCTTACGCTTTAAGCTGAGATAGCAAAGGCGATAGATTAGGGCGAAAGATAAGGATGCTCGATTGTTTGTGAGTGTGCGAGTGCGAGCCCCGCATACTCGCATACTCCCAAACCCATATACCCGCACACTTGGGTTGCGGGCGGAGCCCGTAAATTGGAGACTTTTTTGAAACAGGGCGGAAGATTGCTGGTTGTCGACGGGTTGGCGGTCGCGTATCGCGCTTTTTTCGCCATTCGCGGGCTTTCGACTCGGGATGGTCGGCCCACGAACGCCTTGTTCGGCTTCGTCAAAATGTTGCGGCGGCTGGACGAGGCGTGGCGGCCAACGCACTGGGGTGTCGTTTTCGACGGCGGACTTCCCGCCAGCAGGTTGACGCTGCTCCCGGAATACAAGGCGCAACGTCCGCCTATGCCCGACGCCTTGAAAGGTCAACTGGACGCTTGCCGCCGCTATCTGCGGATCGCGCGTGTTTCGGAAATGACTCTGCCGGACGAGGAGGCCGACGATGCGATCGCGTCGGTGGCCCGGCAAGCGGAAAAAACGATGGACGAAACGTTGATCGCCACGGGCGACAAGGACATGTATCAACTGGTCAATGCCCGAACACGCCTTGTCCCCGTGTCGGGAAACGAACGCGTGGCTTGGGGGCCGGACGAGATCGTGGCCAAAACCGGCGTGGCGCCCGAGCGCATTGTCGATTGGCTGGCGCTGGTCGGCGACAGCGCCGACAATATTCCGGGCGTCCCCGGGATCGGGCCGAAAACGGCCGCGCGCCTGTTGAACGAATTCGGCAGCCTCGCAAATCTCTTGGCCCAGGCGGAGTCCTTGCGCGATCCGAAAACGAAAGCGTCCCTGGTCGCTTGCCGGGAACGCGCGCTCCGCAATGTCGAGATGATACGGTTGCGTACCGATGCGGCCCCCGCTGTCGTCTGGGAACAATGGGTTCGGGAGGAACCGGACCCTGTCGCGCTCGTGAAGTTTTTCGAGGAAATGGAGTTCGACTCCCTGGCAGCGGAGTCTCGTCAGCAGAATCTGTTTTGAGTTTGACAAGGAGCCTGGTTTTGTCGTAAGAAGTCTAAACACGTTCGTAAACCGTTCATTCGGCGTTCCGAATCGGAATCCGTAAAATCCGTTCCTGTCGCCTATCCGTATGTCTCGCAAGTCCGGTACGGCGGCACATCCTGATTTCCATGCGGCTTATTGGTTTAACCGGTGGTATTGCCTGCGGCAAAAGTGTTGTCGGGCGTTTTCTGGCGCAAAGCGGCGTTCCCGTATGCGATGCGGACGCGCTGGCGCATGACGCCATGCAACAGGGTCGGCAGGCCTACCGTCGCATTGTCGAAACGTTTGGCGAGAGCGTTTTGGATGGCGCCGGCCGCGTGGACCGGGCTCGGCTGGGTCGGCGGATATTTGACGATCCCGACGAACGGCGCCGCCTGGAGACCATCGTGCATCCGGAAGTCCGGCGCGCATGGCGGGTCTGGGCGGAAACGCAATCCGCTCGCGAGGCGGCCGTGGTGATGGTTCCGCTGCTTTTCGAAACGAAGTTTCCGGACCGCTGGGACGCCGTGATTTGCGTGGCCGCGCCCGAGCCGCGCCGGAAACAATGGCTGG
>SLMC01000385.1 GCA_007133745.1 Kiritimatiellia bacterium | reverse complement strand
GGGTATGTGGGTTTGTGAGTATGTGAGTTTTCACCCACACACTCACGCACCCACACACTCACAAACAATCACGCCTCCAATTTCTTGTTTTTTTCGGCAGGACGGCGTGATTAAGGCACTAAGGAGCACGGACCATGGCATGGCGCATACAGGAAAGCGTGATTCGCGGCGAACTGGACAACCGGCGTCGCGGACGCGTTACCGGCCGCATCTGGCTGGCTGGCCGAAAGGACCCGCTGTCGCTCGACCTGGAAGGCAACCCGTTACGCGATATGGCGGGCTGCATCTTGACATTCGAGCATTCGGCGCCGCACAAGACACCGGCGCCGACAGATATCGATCCGGAACAGCGCGGATGGGTCGGCGACATGACCGCCTCGCGCAAGGTACGCGTATTCGATGTCCCCGTCGCCCAGGCGCTGGCTATGAGCAAAGCGGGGCTTGTCCCGCCGGAACACCGGGCCAACGCCCTCTATCTGGAGTGGTACAGCGACCGCAACGGCCGTATTGTGTTCGAAAGCGCCGACTGCCGCGCCACCCTGTCCGAACCCGTCTGGCGCATGAGCGCGGAAGACGAACAGGAACAGGCCCGCGCCAACGCCGGGGCGATGAGCCGCTTTCTCAAGCGCATCTCGGGATTCGACAGCGCCGCGGAGCGGCGCTCGGAAATCGAAAGCGAAACCTCGCCCGAATTCTCTTTCCCAAACAACGAAACGCCTATGGACGAATTCGGGTGGGAACGTTTTTTGAGGGAATCCGACGCCCGCACCGAAGTCTACGGGAAAATTCTGGACAAGTACGCCCACATGAGTCGCGAAGAAGCGGAACGGCTGGCGGCGCGCGAAATGGGCTGGACCCACATCGAGGAATATCTTGACGCCCGCGACGACCACATGTCGCGACCCGATAACAACCCCGAAGACGAATACGAAGAGGAAGAGGCGCCCGAACTCGCGCCCGATCCGGCGACCGAAGGCATCGATTGGATTCGCGACGAGAACGGCAACGCTGTGCACCCGCTCGAACACAAAGCGTCCGTTCTGGGATTCGCATTCCGGCGCGAATGCGAACAACTCGGACTGCTGGGCGAAGGCGGATCCGAGGCCATGGAAGACTTGGTTTTCTCCTTGCACACGGTGGCGGTCAAGCTGGCGGGAGCGCTGAACAGTCTGGCCTACGAACCCGATCCCGACCGGGGATTTGTCGTGGCCTACCTGAAACGCGCGCTGAAACCGCTGCACGAGACCTTGCGGCAATCGGAACAAATCCGAGCGCAAGGACTCCTCGACGCATCCCGCCTGAATCGGCTCGACCAGGATCTGCTCGCATTGAGAGAGGACATCCTGCGTCTCATGCGCGAAAACCGCGCGTGAAACACGGAATCGGGAACTGCGAAACACGTTAAGGCGGGCTGTCGCCCGCAACCCAATTTCTTTTTAACTACGAAATACGCCAAATACGCGAAAGTGTATCATGCGGAAAACATTGTTTTCGCGCTTTTCGCGTGTTTCGTAGTTTATCTCTTAAAAGGACGGCGTGGTTAAGGCGCTAACGCATCCGCCGATAGTCGGCGGCGCGCTTGCGATAGAGCCCGAACCGGAGTTCGGCCAACACATCGTCCGCAAAAAAAATCGTGTTTTTATTTGACAGCGCAACAGGAAGACTACTAGCTTGAACGACGACTGATCACTGATGACCGATTACTGATGACTTTGGTTGCGGCCGAAGGCCGTCTTGGAAGATAAGGTCAACAAGGAGGATGGCATGAGTCGAAAAGCGGTATGGGGAGACGATTTTACGCGCCTGGATCCCGTGCGTCGGCGCGCATTGGACGGCGGGAAAGCCGAAAAGCCGCCGATCCGCTTGCGGGCGGGCCGCAACATGCATGTCAGTTTTCAACTGTCGGTCGGACCGGTCGGAAAAGACCAAGCGGTCCGCGTCGTGCCGGGGACGCTAACCGGCGAGAAAAAGGCGGCGCTTGCGGTCGGACAGTCCGATGTTTATGTCGAATGGTACAGGGAAGTGGAGGGCGCCTGGTATCCTGAAATCTGCGTGCCGCAGGCATTGACCGGCGGTTCCACGCCGGCCTTCAGAAAACTGAACGGCGTGCCGGGCGCGCAATACGCGGGATTCTGGGTGGACCTGTTCGTGCCGGCCTCCGCGCGGCCCGGCGCCTATGCGGGCGATTTCACCGTGCAGCTTGGCAAGGAGTCGTTCTCCGTACCCGTCACGCTGGACGTGGCCGCCGTCACGCTCGGCCACGAGTCGTGCCTGGATTTCTCCATGAACAATTACGCCGACGGCATTTCGAAAGGCTGGCCGGACTTATGGAACGACCCCAACCACCTGAACACGGCCAAGTACCGGCGCATCGAGAAAGGCGTGTTCCGTACGGCGCACGAGCACCGCGGCTTCCTGCATTATCTCCCCTACGGTCATTCCGGCGACGTGCGCAAGACGTTCGCCCCGCCCCTGGCCGGCGAAGGGCATCGGCGACACGTGACAAGCTGGACCGATTGGGACCGCCATTTCGGCGGCTATCTCGACGGCAGCGCGTTCAAGGGAACGCGACGCGGCCCGCATCCGGTCAAGCGCTTCTGGCTGCCGCTAAACCTGTGCTGGCCGTCCGACTTCCTCAAGTTTGGCCAGCCCGGCTACAAAGCCGAATGGCACGCGGTCGGCAAGCACATGGTCGATCACGTCAAGGAAAAAGGGTGGACGAAAACCAGTTTCGACATGTTCCCCAACCACAAGCAACGCTTCATGTTCTTCCCCTGGGATGCCGAAGAAGCGCGTTTCGTTGAAGACAACGAACTGCAATACTACCTGCGCACCCTGTGGGAAGGCACCTTCGACCGCAAATCCACCGCGCCCGCGCGCTTCGACTACACGCTCGGCACCACATGGCTGTTCGACCAGGACGTCCGTTCGGATTTGACCGAATTCATCGACGTCTTCATCGGGGGCAGCATGGATGTCGCCTATGCGCGCTCCGAGGTTCCGCGCCTGCTTAAGAAAAAACGGCAGCTCTGGCCCTGCTTGAACAGCGGCAACATTGTCCAGTCCGCGCGGGCCGCGGCCTTCCCGCCCCTGATGGTCTGGATGCAGGACGCGACAGGCTACATGCCCTACTGGAGCACTATGGGCGGATGGGGAAACAGCGGATGGCGCGACGGGACCGACAAGGGATCACTCGCCTTCCTGTACTGCGGCGCCATCCTCGGCAGCGAGGAAACGTTCGCCTCCGTTCGGCTCAAGACCCAGCGCAACATGCTGCAGGCGGTCGATATGTTCCAGATGGCCGCCGACAAGGGCAAAGGCGGCAAATCCGCCGTCAAGCGCACCATCAACCGAACGCTCGGCATTCCCGCCGACGGATGGGATCCTTCGCGAAAGCCGGCGGACGACGATACGGACCGGTTCACAGAAGAGCCGCCGCTGGCCGGATGGCAGCAATTCGAAGTCGAACAATACCGAACCGTCAAGAATCTGGCGATAACTCTGGCATCCGGAGGCAAACAATGAAAAAAACTACCCGGCGTTTGACGCTTGCGAACATCAAGGACGAACTGAGCCGAGTCGCGCGGATCGGCGAAATCTTCGTCGATGGCGACCTGTGCCGCAAGGCTTGGAAACCCCATGCCGAAACGTTCATGCGCGGCGACGACATGGACTACAATCCGGAAGCGGTCGTTCCGCTCAAGAAAACGTTGCTCCGTCTGGAACGGATATTCCCCTGCTGCACCACGCTGTGGCGTCGGCGGCCGGATATGCCCGAGACTCAGGAACCGCTCCTCTACGGATCGTACTCGTCGCCCGACGGCATCATGAAGCCGCCCAATCGCGGCTATCAGCCGCCGGCTATGACCCCGGAAATGAAAT
>SLMC01000044.1 GCA_007133745.1 Kiritimatiellia bacterium | reverse complement strand
GTTAGCGCCTTAATCACGCTGTCCTGTCGAAAAAAACAAATAAATTGGAAGCGTACTTGTTTGTGAGTGTGTGAGTACGTGAGTGAAAACTCACACACTCCCAAACCCACATACCCACACACTTGGGTTGCGGGCGAAGCCCGCCTTGTGCGTTTTAGCCACTAGCCACTAACTCCTAGCCCCTAAACCCTAACCCCTAGCCCCTAACTCGCGGCTACTCGTTCTCATCCAAAGTCGGCGCTGTTCGCACTTTGTCTTTTTTCGGACGATGATCCAAAACCTTGTCGCGCAACCGTCTCAACTGCTTTTCGGCCTTCAACGCGGCCGTTGCGATGGACGCCTGCATGTTGTCGGACGTATCGTCGGCTTCCAGACGGATATGATTCTTGGCTTGCACGAAAAACTCGGCCTTGCAACGATGCTTTTCCTTTTCCAGAATCACATGCACATGTTCCACGCGCGGAAACTCGTCCGCCAGCGCCTCAGCCTTCTCTTTCGCGAAATCCTGCGAATCGCCCGCGTCATGCATATGCCTGACCGTCACTTCAATAGACATACCCGTCCTCCTACATTTTGAATTTTTCGCCCAAATAAAGCTTTCGACTCATGGGGTCGTCGATCAGAAAGGCGCTCTCGCCCTCCCGCAACACCTTGCCCTCGTAAAGCAAATAAGCCCGATCCACAATGGACAGGGTTTCCCGGACGCTATGGTCCGTGATCAGAATGGCCAACCCCTTGTCCTTGAGTCGGCGGATAATGTCCTGAATATCCCCGACGGCCAAAGGATCCACGCCGCTGAACGGCTCGTCCAGCATGATCATAGCCGGATTCATCACCAGCGCCCGCGTGATTTCCAATTTGCGCCGTTCGCCGCCGCTCAGCGTATAGGCCTTCTGTTTCGCTACGACTTCAAGCCCCAGCTCCCGCAAGAGCGCCTGCAAACGGATGCGACGTTCCTGCGGGGAAATCTTCAGCGTTTCCAGAATGGCCATAATGTTCTCTTCCACCGTCAACTTTCTGAAAACCGAAGGTTCCTGAGAAAGGTATCCCATTCCCAGTCGGGCTCTTTTGTACATGGGCTCGGCGGTTACGTCAACATCGCTAAACAAAATTTTTCCGCTGTCGGGTCGAACCAGCCCCACAATCATGTAAAACGTGGTCGTTTTCCCCGCGCCATTAGGGCCCAGCAGCCCCACAATCTCGCCCTGCCGCACGTTGAGATCGACCTGGTCCACAACGACGCGACCGCGATAGGCCTTGCGAAGCCCGCACGCCTTCAAAACAATGTCGGCTGACGACATCATGGCGACGGGGCCCTCTTCATTCCGGGCAGGAGCGCAGGCAGACCCTTTGCCGATCCGTCGGACACGCGCCTCATCTGCACATTGCCCGTGGCCTTGACGTTGCGTACGACATTGTCGGCAAAGAGAAAAGCGATCGTATCGGCCCGTATCTCGTCCGATCCCCGAATCAGAACCGCCTCGCCCGTCAGAACCACTTGGCCCTCGGCCGCCTGGTATTCCGCCTTGCGGCAGGAGCCCCGTCCGTCCGCCTGAGCGAACCGGACCCGACCTTCGGCCACGAGGGTCCGCACCTGATTCGTACCCTCGAAAACGAGGGTCAACCGGTCGGACCACAATCGCATGCGCGGATCGTTCACGAAAACGTCCTTGCTGAAGACCGCCTCGCCCTTTTCGTAATCGTACGACATCGATTCCGAGGTCACCACGGTCGTGATCGCTGCGGCGGACACAACGGGCGGCTTGGCGGAGCCGACCGGTTCGCCACCCGCCTCGTCAGCCCCCGCGCAAAAAGCACACACCGAAAAACACACCGCCAATGCTACACTCTGCCTTGTTTTCCTCATATCCCCCTTAAAAACTTTTCAGACCCGATGACTGGATGACGCGATGACGCGCGGGCCTACGGATGCATGACTGCAAACGGTCCCCTGTCAATGTTCAACGTTTTACGTTCCACATTCCACGCTTCCCGCCACACGAACACACGAACGCACCAACGCACGTCTTCAGTCTCCAGTCTCCAGTCTCCAGTCTCCAGTCTTCGCCTTCTTACCGCCATCCGGTCCGCCCCTTACGGCCTGGACGAGCCGATCCGGGCGTTCCGAAATCTCGAGGCGAACATCCTTCAGAATCTCCACTCGCTGCGTTTCCATGTAAAAGAGAAATCCGCGTCCGGTCAACACAAGCCCATCGCGTTCAAACCGAATCGCGCCCGTTTTCGAGGATGCCACGCCCTTGTCGCGATCAATCACGCAATCCTCGGCTTCGAGCTTGCCTGTCACCGATTCCTCTTCGTCCAAAAACTCCAGAATGACGCCCTCCGCCCGCAACACGTCCTCGCCCGACGTTTGACCTACCTTCTTGGCCTGCAACCGGGTCTTGACCTTGCCATTCTCGTGAAATTCCAGAGGATAGAGGAAATCCTCCATCGGCTGCGCATCGTCGGCGACACGCTGCGCTTTCGCCGGTTCGGTCGGCCCTGCCGTCAAAAGCAAGGCCATCGTTCCAAACAGCGCCTTGAGGCAGTAAAGGCTTTTTCGGCTACCCATGACCCGCCACCGTCTCATGTATTTTTTTCAGCGTTCTCCACAGGCGTCTCAACTTCGAAAAAGGGATGCAGTTGTCGCGATCCGAGAGCGCCGTACCCGGATTCAAATGGGTTTCGACAAACACGCCGTCGCAACCGGTCGCCACGGCGGCCCGAGCCAGGGCCGGCGCCCAGCAGGCGTCCCCGGCGGATCCGGACTCGCCCGCTCCGGGCCGCTGCACGCTGTGCGTGGCATCGAAAACCACTGGATACCCGAACGCGCGCATGATCGGCAGGCTGCGCATGTCCGCCACCAAATTGTTGTAGCCGAAACTGGCGCCCCGTTCGGTCAGCAAAATTCTTTTGCACCCGACCGATTCCAGCTTGGCCACGACGTGCCGCATATCCTGCGGCGCCAGAAACTGACCTTTCTTGACGTTGACCACGCATCCGGACTCGCCCGCCGCCGCCAGCAAATCCGTTTGCCTGCACAGAAACGCCGGAATCTGCAACACGTCCGCGACGCGTGCTGCGGCTTCCGTTTCAACGACGGAATGAACATCCGTCAGAATCGGCAAGCCGAGCGTTTCCTTCACCTCGGCCAGAATCTCCAGACCCTCCGACAAGCCCGGCCCCCGATAGGCCTGGCCCGACGAACGGTTGGCCTTGTCGTAAGAGGCCTTGAACACAAGCGGGATTTTCTCGTCTTGCGCCAATGCCGCCAGGCGCCGGGCCAGTTTCAGGCAACCCGTCCGGCTTTCGATGACGCAGGGTCCGGCAATCAGAAACAAGGGCCGGCCCGCGCCGACTTTCAACGATGCGATGTGTACGGTTTTTGCCATAGCTAGCGCCTTAATCCCGCGTTGCTGCCATAAATAACAAGAATTTTCAGCACGAGGCAACGGGGAATACCGTTCCGGGTTTCAGGTTTCGGGTGTCAGGGTTTAGCATGCTGCCCTCCAACATTTGTTCCGGCACAGTATCCGAACGAAGCCGAATGCGATGTTTACCTGAAACCTGAACACTGAAACCTTTTTCACGAACGCACGAACACACAAACACACGTTTTACGTTCTACCCTCCACGCTCCACGCGCTCTACAGCCTTCATGGCCTTCCGTTCCAGCATACGCTCGACGCGCCGCGCGTCTTCGGGCGTATCCACGCCGATCCCCTCGTCGCGGGTTTGCACCACGGCGATGCGGGCGCCGAGATGCAAGGCGCGAAGCTGTTCCAGTTTTTCGATGCGCTCCAAAGCCGACGGCTCGGCCGCTACGAACGTATCGAGAAACGTCCGACGATAGGCGTACACCCCGACATGCCGCCAGTAGCAG
>SLMC01000427.1 GCA_007133745.1 Kiritimatiellia bacterium | reverse complement strand
GAAAAGCAGCCAGGATGTCTGCTCGGTATAGTCGAGTTCACTGGTGCAGCCAGTTGCTTTTGGGTCATGTGCCGGGCCTTGCGCTTTTCCCGTAGCGCGGCGGCAATGGCCTTCAAGATCGCGGCTTTTGTCGTTTTCCATGTCCGCCCGTTCACTTTTCAACCATTGCCCGGCATCGCGCCCCCGTTTTGTCGGAAAACAGCTCCGCGGGGATTGGGGATTGAGAGAGTGCGATTAGGATTGGCGAGAAGCAACCACACACCCACACACACCCACACCCACACACTCACATACAAGGATTCACAATGCCAATCGCCAAATTCGGTCCCCAAACGGCTCTATCTAAGCGCCGTCCGTCCCTACCGTCTTCTGCGAGGCGCGCTGGATGACGCGGGGCGGCGTCCGCCCGAGGGACGTCGGCCGCCGGGACGGCCGCCACCGGGACGGCCGCCGCCCGAGCGGTCGCGGCGTTGTTGGTCCGAGCCGGTTCCTGCCGGCATGACAACGCGCGATGCCGGCAGCGGTTTGACGGTGTCGGGAATGGTCAGCCAGTCGTCCTCCGGATGTACGCATGGCAGGGTGCGGCCGATGTAGGTTTCGATGGGCGGGATGCCGAACGATTCTTCTTCGCAGGCGAAGGTGATGGAAATGCCGCTGGCCCCGGCGCGGCCGGTCCGGCCGATTCGGTGCACGTAGTCTTCCGGGTCTTCGGGAATGTTGTAGTTGATCACATGGCTGACGGCCTCGATATGGATGCCGCGTCCGGCCACATCGGTGGCGACCAGGATGGGCAGTCGGCCTTCGCGGAAGGCGGTCATGGTTCGGGTTCGCTGATTCTGGGACAGCGCGCCGGAAATGAGGTCGCAATCGAAGCGGTAGCGTTTCAGTTCGTGTGTCAGCCGTTCGGCCGTGTCCCGGCGGTTGACGAACATGAGGACGCGTTCGGGTTTTTCCCGAGTCAGCACGTTGTAGAGCAGCGGGAATTTCTCGCGGTTCGCGACCAGATACAGGATTTGGCGCACGGTATCGACCGCCACCTGTTCGGGTTCGATGTCGATACGGACGGGTTCCTTGAGCCAACTGGCGGCCAGGCGCATGACATCGTCCGACAAGGTTGCGCTGAACAGCAGGGTTTGGCGTTTTTCCTTGGGTGGCGTTCCGCGCACGATCCGGCGCACGTCGGGGATGAAGCCCATGTCGAGCATGCGGTCGGCCTCGTCGATAACCATGATTTCGACATGGCTCAAGTCGATGTCGCGTCGCGTTTTGAAGTCGAGCAGGCGGCCCGGGGTTGCCACGACCAGTTCCGGGTTCAGGTCGTGCAACTTGCTTTTCTGTCGATCGAGATCCGAGCCGCCGAACAAGGCCAGCACGTGCATGTCGAGGTACGGGCTCAGCGCCTGCGCGTCGCGTTCGATTTGCATGACGAGTTCGCGCGTGGGCGCAATGATCAAAGCGCGCGGCACGGCCGCATCGCCCTTGCGGGCCTGTCGGCTCAAGGGGTTCCGGGCGAAGCGATTGAAAATGGCGATGAGAAAGGCCGCGGTTTTTCCTGTGCCTGTTTGCGCGCGACCTGCGACGTCGCGGCCGGCCAGTGTAGGCGGGAGCGAAGCCGCCTGGATCGGCGTGCAATACTGGAAATTCAAGTCGGCAATGGCATGCAGGATGTTTTCGGTCAGGTCCAAGTCCTGAAAGCGGGTAGATCCTTCCCGAACCGGCACTTGAACTTCGTCGGGACTCCACGGCGTCGTGTTTTTTCCTGTTTTGACGGCGGCATCCGGTTCGCGGGGTGTTTGCGAACGCGGCTGCGGCGACGTTTGTTGACCTGAACGCGTCTTGCCCGACCGTTTGCGCGGCCGTCGTTTGCGCGGTCGGCTTTGAGGGTCTTTGACGGTGGCCGATGGCCGAGTGCCGTCGGGCGCGGTCCGGCTTGCGGGGCCTGGCTTTGCCGGTTTATCCGTCGTGGTTTTCGAAGAAGGACGACCGAGCCGTCCAAGGGATTTCATCATTTTTCTCAACATCTGTTAGCGATCCTTTCTTATGGGATAGAGCGAAGCCGGTTGTCGCAGCGGGGACAGTTCCGCCGTGGCGCAAGAAGCGTTCGGGTCTTAATTCCTGAGCAACATACCTCAATCGCGCTTCGTTTGTCCATGAGAAAATATGGCCTCCGCAAGAATCTGGGGCAGGAAAAAAATAAAAGCGGATTTCACATATCAACCCCGAAGGGGTTATGCAGCGAAAAGACAGTTGACGCAGGCCGGAGTTTGCGCTAGGGTTCCAACAATCGAAACAATGCTATGGCCGTCATGGAGCAAGGAGAGGACTATGAACGAACACGGGACGATAGGCGTTCGGATTTGCCGATCCGGCGCAGGTTGGGCGGCATGGGCATTGATGGCGTTTGCATGGGCGGTTTCGAGTTCGGGCGCGAGCGGAGCCGAATCCGGCGCCGAGGCGGCCTCGCTCGGCTTGGGTCGCGCGCCGTTGCCGGCGCCGGAATACGCCCGCGATACGGGTGCGGGCCGCTCGGGTCTTACCCTGGAACTCGGCTGGGCCGATTTAACTTGGGAACTCGATGGTGAAAAAGGATCTAAAAAAGTTTTTTCTCCGCAGGCATCGCTTTTTCATTTGGTGACGGAGCGGTTGGACGTCCATCTGTCCGTCATGCTGGCATCGGGCAGCGACCGGCAAAACGATGGCGGAAAATACCGGGCGGAGACGACTCGTGTCGGAGCGGGGCTCGGCTATCGAATGAAAAGCGAGGGGCTTTCGCGCGTGACGCCGTTTGCGGGCGTTGGGCTTGGCTATTGGCTTATGGACGCTTCGACGAGTCGCGAGGGCGGTGATCGCGCGCGGGTTTCCGTGGACGACTGGTTCGGACTGAATGTGCATGCGGGCGTTGCGTTGCTGATTGCGGATGGCACGACGCTTCGACTGGGCGTAGCGCACGACAGGCTTTTGGGCAAGGCGGACGCGACCGTGGACGGACCCCTCGCCGATTTCAGCATGTCGATCTCACGTGTGACCATGGGTGTGGGGTTGACGTTTTAAGAAAGGCGGGCTTCGCCCGCAACCCAAGTGTGTGGGTATGTGGGTTTGGGAGTGTGTGAGTTTTCTCCCACGCACTCACACACTCACAAACAAGTACGCTTCCAATTTCTTTTTTTTTGGCAGGACAGCGTGATTAAGGCGCTAAAGAGCGACAGGAATGCGCGGAAATATGGAGGAAGCAAGCGATGAAGGCGAAAAAGGGACGGTTGGCAGGCGTGATTTTAGCGGGGGCAATCATGGGGGCCGGGTGCGTTTCGACCGCGCCGACCACTGTGGAAAAACGAGGGTTGACCTATCGGGTGGACGTGAACTCGCTGATTCTGGACAATCATATTCGCGTGACGGAACGCAGCGCGCGGCGTGTGAACGATCTTTTGGATGTTCAGGTGCGCGGCGAAAATGTCAGCGGCAAGGATATCCAGTTGGAATACCGCTATGCCTGGCTCGGCGAGAGCGGGGCCCTAGCGGACATGTCGACATCCGTTTGGAAACCGCTGGCATTGCATGCAGGGGAAACAGCGTTCATGAGCGGCATGGCCTCGTCGCCCGACGCGGTGGATTTCCTGCTGACGGTGCGCTTTGTCGGAAAATCGACCCGCTGGTAGAGTTAGATCCGGGGCGCATTGAACACTGAACAGGCGAACATTGAAAGAAGAGAGCGCAGGGGCTAGGCGTTAGGGGCTAGTGGTGAAAGCAACGAAAACGGAGATCGGTTGACGTGTCAACTGAAAATGGACAGATAAACGTTCTGTCGAATTTGACAGAATGACAAGCCAACCGGGAGTACCTATATGAAAAGACATATTATGGCATGGAGCATGGTGGTTGCGCTGGCTGTACTGGCAAGCGG
>SLMC01000032.1 GCA_007133745.1 Kiritimatiellia bacterium | reverse complement strand
TTTTATTTCCGACCAAGGACAGCGGGAGGCCTCGGGAGAAAAAGTTCCGCAAGGACATGCTGTCGGAATACATCGCGTTCCGGACGATAATCGAAAATGTTTTTACTGCAAATGGTACGGAAGAAATCCGCGGAATATTCGGAGAGGATGTTTTTAATTATCCCAAGCCCACAAGATTGATCCGGGAAATTATTCGCCAGGTCGCAAAGCCCGGTGACATTGTACTGGATTTCTTTGCAGGGTCAGGGACTGCTGCACACGCCGTTTTTCTTGAAAACGCTGCGGACGGCGGGGGCCGTCGTTTTATACTTGTTCAGTTGCCAGAACCCCTTGATCCCCAAAGCAGAGATCAGAAAACAGCAGCTGACTTTTGTGATCGCCTTGGAAAGCCAAGGACACTGGCAGAGCTGACCAAAGAGCGATTGAGGCGTGCAATCGTGAATGTCGTGCCAGGGAATGCGGGCGGACGTCGAGCGAAGAACAACAACGATGCAACACTGTTTGGTGAAGGCGCAGGCGCGGTGGAATTATTGACGCCTCACCATTGCGTCGACCTTGGCTTCCGCGTCTTCAAGTTAGACTCCAGCAACATCCAGGCCTGGAACCCCGATCGCGAGGCGCTCGACCAATCGCTGCTCGACTCGGTCGAGCACATTAAGCCCGATCGTTCGGAGAATGACGTTCTCTACGAGTTGCTGCTGAAACTGGGGCTTGACCTCTGCGTGCCGATTGAACAGCGCGCGATCGCGGCCAAAACGGTGTACAGCGTCGGTGCGGGGACACTGATGGTCTGTTTGGCCGAGTCGATCAAACGTGCTGATGTCGAGCCATTGGCAATGGGAATCGTCAACTGGCACAAAGAACTTGCTCCGGCCAGCGAATCAACGGTTGTCTTTCGCGACAGCGCTTTCGCCGACGATGTCGCCAAGACGAACCTCACGGCCATTCTCCACCAACACGGCCTCGAAACCGTCCGCAGCTTGTGAGTCCTGGGAAACGAAGGTAGCCGTGAGAGACGAGAGCGAACCTTGGAACGAATCACCCCATCTGCTTACACGGATCGACAATCCGCAGGATATCAGTTGGCTCGTCGTGTTTGACACCTTTGCTTGCAATTACGATCGGTATTATCCACGTGTCGTTGCGGGAGAGATCCAACCACACCGGAACGCTCGGAATGTCTTCCTCAGCGAGGATGGCGCCACTGGGCGGTTTCGACTTCGTGTCTACGACCACACCTTGTGCGAGTACGCGCTGATGGACGCCCCCGGCGGATCGCACTGGCTCGGTAAAATCGAGGACCCTACGGTTTTTGGGCTATTCCCTGCGTTCAAGAACCACCTGGACCGCGAACAGGTCAAATCGGCGGCAGCAAAACTCGGCATGCTTGATTCGGCCACAATCCAAGCAATCATTGGGACAGTCCCCCGGCAGTGGATTCAGAGTCCGGATACGCCGACGAATTGGGGAACCTTCATTAGCCGGCGAGCCGCTTTTGTCGCACGGACGATCGAATTAAGACTATTTCCTCAACAGGAGCTTCGTTATGACAGACCTCGATAGCCCTCCGCCGACGCCCGTTCGGGCCTACTACAGTTTGATTCAGTTTTGTCCTGATACCGCCAGACTCGAGACTGTCAACATCGGTGTGGCATTGTTTTGTGAGAAGCATGACTTCCTGCAAACTCGGATGAGCGGTAACAATCGTCGAATTGTTAAAGTATTCGGACGTGGCGATCAAGATTTGCAAAGGCTTCGTGACGTCAAGCAAGCCTTGCGAGAAACCATCGAAAGCCGACGCGACGACTTGGGTAAGCTGGAGCAGCTTCAGAAGTTTGCGTCGCTGCATGTCAACCACTTGCGGATGACTCAATTCATGCCTTGCCGGATAGCAAGTACACCGGAATCCGAAATCGAGACACTTTTCAACGAACTAGTCGGCCTGCGCCCTCAAGACGGACTTGAGACCTCGTCCAGGATGACCGAGATGCTTGACACGGTGTTCGGTCTGCCGGAGGTTATGCCCTACATGCGGCGCAATGTCGAGGTGAATGTGCCGATTTACCAGACACGTGATTCCGTTCCATATGCCTACCAGAACGGGCGACTGAATCTAATCAAACCGATCGAGTTTCCGAAACGTCAAGGTGCGGTCATCGACAAGGCCGCCAGGAATGCTGTTGAAGGAAAGTCCATTTTCGAAAATCCCGATGATGAGTACGGCGAACTGCAACTTGTTGTCGTTGGGTCTTTCGAGAGAACCAAGTCTGCGGACATCGAAACGGCTAGCCGCATTTTTGAAGACAACCGAGTCAGGCTTTACACCACCGATCAGCTCGATGATTTGAAAAGCGACATTCTTACCAACGGGCATCCGATCGCTTCCTGACATGAAATTACACTTCGAACCCGACCTCGATTATCAGCACGCGGCGATAAACGCCGTTTGCGATCTGTTTCGTGGGCAAGAGACCTGCCGGACAGAGTTCACCGTCACGCTCAGGCCAGAAGAGCTGAGCTATGAGACAGAACGCGGAGACATCGGCATCGGTAACAAGTTGTCACTGCTCGACGACGAACTGCTCGCCAACCTGCACGATGTTCAACTGCGTAACGGGGTTTCACCTTCAGAATCGCTCGAGTCTGGTGATTTTACGGTCGAGATGGAGACAGGTACTGGCAAGACCTACGTCTATCTGCGGACGATTTTCGAACTCAATCGTCGCTTCGGGTTCAACAAGTTCGTCGTTGTCGTCCCATCGGTTGCGATCAAGGAAGGCGTCTACAAATCGCTGCAGATCATGGAAGACCACTTCCGAATGCTCTATGCCAACGTGCCTTTCGAATACTTCTTGTATGACAGCAGCAAGCTTGGCCAGGTGCGAAACTTCGCCACCAGCCCGAGTATCCAGATCATGGTGGTCACTGTCGGGGCGATCAACAAGCAGGACGTCAACAATCTTTATAAAGAGACCGAGAAGACTGGCGGCGAGAAGCCGATCGATCTGATTCGCCAGACTCGCCCGATCCTGATCGTTGATGAGCCGCAGAGCGTCGATGGTGGCCTCGTAGGGCGAGGCAAAGAGGCACTCGGGCTGATGAACCCCCTCTGCACACTCCGCTACTCAGCGACCCACGTCGACAAGCACAACATGGTTTATCGGCTCGATGCGGTCGATGCCTATGATCGCAAATTGGTCAAACAGATCGAAGTTGCTGCCGCTGGCGTCGAGGCGGGGCACAACAAGCCCTACGTGCGTTTGATGTCAGTCAGCAACAAACGCGGCGTGATTTCGGCCAAGGTTGAACTGGACGTGCAAACGGCAACTGGCGTCCGTCGGCAGGAGAAAACGGTCCAGGACGGTGACGATTTGCAGCAAACCACGGGCAGGCCGATCTACGAGGGCTGCCGCGTGGGCGAGATCCGCGTTCAAAGGGGTAAGGAGTTCCTCGAGTTGCGTGTCCCCGGTGGCGAGCATTTCCTCAAGATCGGGGAAGCGTACGGCGGTGTCGAGCCGCTGACGTTGCAGCGGGAAATGATTCGCCGCACGATCAAGGAGCACCTCGACAAGGAACTCCGCCTCGCTCCCTTGGGGATCAAGGTGCTGAGCCTGTTCTTCATCGATTCGGTCGAGCGATACCGCCAGACCGACGCTGACGGCAATGCAGTCAAGGGCGACTACGCGGTGATCTTCGAGGAGGAGTACCGGCGACTGGCATCGCACCCCGATTACCGGAGCCTTTTCAAGGGTGTTGACGTAGCGACTGCTGCGGCTGAGGTTCACGAGGGTTACTTCTCGATCGACAAGAAAGGCGGCTGGACCGATACCGCCGAGAACAACCAAGCCAACCGCGACAGTGCCGAGCGTGCCTATAACCTCATCATGAAGGACAAAGAGAAGTTGCTCA
>SLMC01000414.1 GCA_007133745.1 Kiritimatiellia bacterium | reverse complement strand
GGTCGCGTTTTGAGCCCTAATCTTTCGCCTTAATCTTTTGCCCTAATCTCTTCACTGATCACTGATTGCTGATTGCTTGGGTTGCGGGCGAAGCCCGCGTTGATTTGCGGGACCGCCGTCTTGGGAGGGGATGATCGATATGGCCATGGCGCCTGTAGTGGGTTTGGAAATAGGGACGAGCAAGGTGATTGCGCTGGTCGGCGAAATGCGGGAAGACGGCCATGTGATGATTACCGGCATGGGCGAGCGCGATTCCGCAGGCGTACGCAAGGGCGAGATTGTGGACATGGGCCATGCCCAGGCCTGTGTTCGCGCGGCGTTGGACATGGCCGAGGAGAACGCCGATGTCAACATACGGCAAGTGCATCTGGCCGTGTCCGGCGGGCACATTCAAAGCTTGGTCAATCGCGGCGTGGCTCCGGTCATGGACCCGGAACACGGCATTGCCGAGGAGGACATCGACCAGGTGGTCGATGTGGCCAGCGCGGTCAATTTGGCGCAGGACCGGGAAATTCTGCATACGATCTGCCAGCATTTTTGCATTGACGGTCAGGAACGTGTTGTCAATCCGGAGGGGATGGACGGCGCCAGGCTGGAATTGGACATGCTGGTATTGCACGGGGTGCGGTCCCGAATACAGAATACGGTTCGCATTGTCGAGGCTATCTCGATGCAAGCCGGCGAAATCGTCTTCGGCGGGGTATGCGCGGCGATGTCCGTGTTGACGCCCGAGCAGAAGAAAAGCGGTGTGATCGTGATCGATTTGGGCGGCGGCACGACCGATTATCTGGTGTATGCCGACAGCGTCGTGGCGGCGGCAGGCGCTTGGGGCGTGGGGGGCGACCATGTGACCAACGACATCGCGCTGGCGTTCAACATTGCCATGACGCGCGCCGAGCGCCTGAAACGCGAGCATGGCATGGCGGCGCTCGAGGCCGGCCAGAGCGCCCGTCGCATTTCTTTGCCTGCGGAAGTGGGGTTTCCCAGCCGCTCGATAAGCCTGAACTCTTTGCACACCGTGATTCATGCGCGCTGCGACGAATTGTTCGGCATGATCAAGGCGCGGCTTGACGAGGCGGGCGTGCTGCCGCGAATAGGAGCCGGGATCGTGCTGACCGGGGGCGGGTCGCATCTGGCCGGGATCGGCAAGCTGGCGGAGCGCGTTTTCGGCCTGCCGTGCCATCAGGGGCGGCCGCGCAACCTGAGCGGCGTGGCGACAGCGACGGAAGGGCCCGAATACGCCGTGTGCAGCGGACTGGTTCAGTATGCGTTCAAGTGCCAGAACAATCAGCCGTCGTTCGAGCCGGGCGATTGGCTAAAGGGGCTGAGAGGACTGTTCGGGCGGCGGTAGTTCAGGGGCGAGGGGCGAAGGTGCTTAGATAACGCCGCTTGGGGCAGAATCTGGCGATTGGCATTGAGAATTCTGTATGTGGGTATGTGGGTGTGGGAGTGTGTGGGGAAAGCGAGGACTGGACAAGCAGGGTTGATCGTTCTCATCCTCACAAACTCACGCACTCACATACTCACACACAGGGCGCGCGGGAAACGATACGCTTTTGAAAAGGGGCTTAACTAAGCGCCATTCATCACTGGTCACTGATAACTGACGACTAATTGCTTTGGTTGCGGCGGAAGGCCGCCTTGGTTTGAGGATAGCATGCAGGAATCCAAAGTCAGAATCGTAGGCGTCGGCGGAGCGGGCTGCCGAATCGTTGATCGCCTTTTCGACGATATCGGGCATCCGTCCTCGCTGGTGGCGATCAATACGGACGCCCAAGCTCTCGGCGAGTGCCGGGCGGCCGCCAAGATACAGATTGGAGAGGCGACGACGCGTGGGTTCGGCGTCGGCGGCGATGTTGCGGCCGGTCGCCAGGCGGCGCTCGAGGAGAAGGAAATGCTGCGCGCCTTGTTTTCCGATATCGGCATGGCCATTGTGGTCGCCGGATTGGGCGGCGGCACGGGGACAGGCGCCGGCCCGGTGGTGATGGAGGCGGCTCGCGAGGAGGGCGCGGTTGTGCTTTGCTTCGTCACGCTTCCGTTTTCATTCGAGGGTTCCGCCCGCATGGCCAAGGCGCGGGCTGCACTCGACGACTGGAGCCGCCTGGCGGATGCCGTGATGGTGGCGCCCAACGACCGTCTGGCCGAGTTCGTGGACGAGCCCGGCATGGCGAATGCGTTTCGAAAAGTCAATGCGGTTTTAGCCGCGGGCATGGGCGGGGTCGAGAAGCTGATGGCCGAACCTGGCCTGATCAACTTGGATTTCGAGGATATTCGCGCTTTGCTTGCGGACCATGCCGGCATAGGCGTGTTCGCGTACGGTGAAGGACGGGGCGAAGACAAGGCCGCGCAGGCTTTGGATGCGCTGATCGGCAGCCCGCTGCTGGACGGCGGCCGCGCGCTGGCTCGCGCCGAGGCCGTGATGCTGAGCATTGTCGGCGGCGAAGACATGACCTTGAAAGAGGTCGGGGCGCTGGCTCATGCCGTTTCCGAAAAAGTGGGGTCCGATGGCAAAGTGCTTATCGGTACGGCTATTGACGCAGGCTATGCCGGCCGAATCGCCTTGACCGCCATTGTTCCGGATCCGCTGAAAAAAGAGGACGATTCCACCGCCGAGCTGCCGTTGAGCGATGGCGACGATATTCCTGACGGAACGCAACGCAAGACGCGGGCGTTGCAGACCCGGCTTAAGCTGGAAATGCCCGGGAAAGGCCGTTTCAAGAATGTCGAGCCCACAATTCAGGATGGGCAGGATTTGGATATACCGACCTTTGTGCGACGCGGCATTGTTATTGGAAAGGGATAAGCTGGATGGATTGATGGAATGGGGGGAATGCTGGAATAATGATAGCAAGCCGAAACGGTGATTGCCTCTGTCGAAAATTCTGCAACGCACTGCGCGAATGGCAGAAGAAAGACAAAGTGCCGTCCATGGGCTGTCAAAGCCTTACAACATTCCAATCTTCCAATATTCCATGATTCCAGACGCTATGGGATGGCGCTAATTTGTAATCTTATATTTAAGATGCGGGCGTTAGCCCGCTCGGGGGGACGTATGGAACAGGTCGAAGTATTGAGAACTTTTCGAGAGGCGGACGCTTTGCTTGACGGGCATTTCGAACTGAGGTCCGGTTTGCATAGCGACCGCTATTTTCAATGCGCGCAGGCGTTGCGCGATCCGGCCGTGGCCGAGCGGCTCTGCGCGGCGTTGACGGACCGGCTCCGCGCCGGGCTGGGCGATGCCTTGCCCGTGGACGGTGTTGTCGCGCCTGCTTTGGGCGGGTTGATCGTCGGGTACGAGGTGGCGCGCGCGCTTAAGACGCCTTTCATTTTTGTCGAGAAGAACAAGGATCAAGCGCTGGAACTGCGCCGTTTTTCCATTGAAAAAGGCACGCGGCTCATTATTGCCGAAGATGTGGTGACACGCGGGGGGCGGGTCGGGGAAACGGTTCGCATTGTCGAGCAAAACGGCGGCGAGGTGGTCGGTATCGCGATGCTGGTCGACCGCAGCGCCGGTCAGGCGACGTTCGATTACCCTGTGTTTTCGCTTTTGCAAATGGCGCCGGAGGCCTATGAGCCGAAAGCCTGCCCGCTGTGCGCCAAGGGCATGCCGCTGACGCACCCGGGCTCGTAGCGCAGCGTACAGGGAGCTATCCCGTTTTCACGGTCATCTCAGGGAATGTTGGAACAATGGAATGATGGAAGGTTGGAAGACTGGAATGGCCACGGAAAACCCAGCGCGTCAAAGCCGCAATCCAAGTGTGTGGGTATGTGGGTTTGGGCGTTTGGGAGTGTGTGTGGACATCAGTTCGCCCCGTAAAGAAGCGACCGACAGAATGTCGGTCCTACGTAAGCCCTGAAAACGATAGGATTATACATGTCAACCCCGAAGGGGTTATGCAACAAAGCCGGGGGCAACGCCCTCGGTTGCGTGTT
>SLMC01000168.1 GCA_007133745.1 Kiritimatiellia bacterium | reverse complement strand
GCACGACCGCTTCGTCGCACAACCCCGCGCCAGCCTGCATGGTGTCCTGAAGATGGTCCTCGAAACTGTCTTCCGCATGCATGACGCAGGCTACCCCGCCCTGGGCGTAGTTGGTGTTGCTGTCGGCGCGTTCCTTCTTGGTCGCCACAACCACACGGCCATGCGGCGCCAGATGAATCGCCGACATCAAGCCCGCAATGCCGCTGCCAACAACAAAATAATCGCAATCCACAATCTTCACGGATACTCCTTACGCCAGCGCCGACCGGGGCGCGCATCAACAAGCGTGATAGCCATGTTCGCGAAGATAGGCTTTCAGGTCGGGGATGGCAATGATATTGAAGTGGAATACCGAGGCCGCCAGCAGTATGGTTGCGCCTGCGCGAACGGCATCGAAAAAGTGAGAGAGTTCGCCCGCTCCGCCCGACGCCACAAGATCGGCTTTCACGACCGCCGCCAGCGCCCGTATCAACGGCAGGTCGTACCCTGTCCGCGCGCCGTCGCCCGCTTTGCTGGTGGGCAGAATCGTGCCGACCCCGGCATCGTCCATGCGCTTCGCCCATTCGACGGCATCGGTTCCCGTTGCCGTACGGCCCCCGTCCACATACACTTCATACCCCGACGGCAAGGCCGCATTGCGATCGGCATCGATCGCCACAATCACCTTGTCGGAACCGAAGGCCTTGACCAATTCGGGGATCAATGCCGGATTCCGATAGGCTGCGCTGCTTACGGAGACCCTGTCGGCGCCAGCCTCCAGAACCGACTCCGCCGAAGCCCTATCCGAAATGCCGCCGCCAACCGAAAACGGAATGGTCGCCACGTCCGCAACACGCCGCACGACCTCCAGCAATGTGCCCCGCCCTTCGACGGTGGCCGTGATGTCCAGCAAGGCCAGCTCGTCGGCGCCGGCTTCGACATAGGCGCGCGCGCAGGCGACCGGATCGCCGGCATCCTGAATGTCCACGAAATGAACGCCCTTCACCACGCGCCCGTCCCGCATGTCCAGACAAGGCATAATCCGGACAGGTTTCGTTGTCGTCATATCATGCTCCCTTCAGCTTCTTTGCGACTAACTCGAACGGCGCTTAGTTAAGCTGGCCCTCGACGCATCGTACGTCTGGAGTCGGCCGTCCTCGGCCGTTTCTTTTACCGGCGGGGACCGCCGGCTCCAGCCGAGGTTGTCCAAATAAGACCTTAACCAAGCGCCATTCGCGACTAACCCCTCGCTCTTTCAATGCACTCTGAAATCCGAGTCGGCTCGGAAGCCGCACTGACACCTGAAACCCGAAACCTGAAACCTTCCCCCCCTACCCTCACGTAACGATCGGAGGGACGCGTCCGCATGAAGCGCAAACGCCCTCGCGGAGTCCGCTCGTATCCGTCGCGTACCCCTGCCGCCCGATCAGGACGGCGCCGCACCCCGCGCACAAAGTATCCCGGCCCATCTCCGAACTCACGTTCCCGAGATAGACGTATGCCAGGCGCTGTTGGCATATCCGGGCTGCGTTTTCGAGGACGGCACGCTCTGTCGGCGGCAGATTCATCTTGTGACGGGGATAATAGGCGCTCAAATGCAAGGGCGTTGTCGCGCCCAGTTCGGAGGCGATCCAGTCGGCCAGCTTTTCCAAATCGGCGGACGTATCGTTCAGTCCGGGTACAAGCAGACAGGTGATTTCCACATGGCACCCTGTGTGTGTCGCCAAACGTGCGAAATCGAGAACAGGCGCAACGCTCGCCTTGCAATATTTACGGTAGAAATCGTCATCCATGCTCTTGATGTCGATATTAAGCGCATCGGTCGCAGCCAGTATTTCCCGGGCAGGTTCCAGTTTGAGGTAACCGTTGGTAACCAGCACATTGGCCAGACCGACAGCACGCGCCGCCTTCGAGCAATCCAGAACATACTCGAATCCGACCAGCGGCTCGTTGTAGGTATAGGCGATCCCGACGGATTCGGCCCGCAGCGCCGCCTGAACCACGTCGTCCGGCGGGACCGTTTCCGCGGACAGATCGACGCGCTGGGAGATGGACCAGTTCTGGCAAAACTCGCATGAGAAATTGCAGCCGCAACCGCCAATGCTGAAAATCGACGAACCCGGATGAAAATGATAAAGCGGTTTTTTCTCGACAGGATCGACCTGCATCGAGGACAGCCGTCCGTATCCGGCCGCCTCCAGCATGCCGTTCCGGGCCACGCGTACGCCGCAGCGTCCCGAACAACCGTTGCGAACGACACAGGCATGCGGACACAAGTCGCAAACAACGCCCTCGTCGTCAATGTCCGCATGCCAGTGCCGGGCCTTGTTCATCATACCCCCTTGCGCAAGGCGTTTTTCGCCGCGTGCGCCTCGGCCGTCTGCTTGTTGGGTCCCTTGCCAACGCCGGCCACCTTGCCGTTCAGCAAGACCTCGACGGTAAAGACGACGGCATGCGGCGGCCCTTTTTTGGCTGCAATACGGTATAGCGGGCCTTTGCGCCACTTGCGTTGGGAAATCTCCTGCAGCTTGCCTTTCGGGTTGTCCGCCCACACGTCCAAGCTCAGGTTTTCGATGATCGGCACGAAAACACGCTTGAATATCTTCTCGACGGCCTTGATCCCGCCATCGAGATAGACCGCGCCAACAACCGATTCCAGCGCGTCTTCCAGCGTGGACAGCCTCGTGCGTCCGCCCGCCTTCTCCTCGCCGCGACCCACCTTGACGAAACGGCCCAGATCGAGGTCCTTAGCAATCTTCGACAAGGCCTTGCCGCTTGTGATTTGACTGCGAAACGAGGTCATTGCCCCCTCGTCGATATCATCCATCTTTTTGTACAGATAGGCCGCCGTCGCAAACGCCAAAGCGGCATCGCCCAAAAATTCCAGACGCTGATTGTCGCGATCCACGTCGTCGTTCTCGAACCGGTAGGACCGATGCGTCAACGCCATGTCCAGCAACGATGTCTTTCTGAACTTGTAACCGATTTTCTTTTCCAGATCGCGATACGGATTTTTCTTTCGTCCTATGATCATACCTTTCAAGCCCTCGGATGGAATTGACGATGCACCGACGACAGACGCCCCTGATCCACATGGGTGTAGACCTGAGTGGTCCCGATGTCGGCATGGCCCAGCATTTCCTGAATGACCCGTAACGGCGCGCCATTCGCCAGCAGATGGCTGGCGAACGAATGGCGCAGCGTGTGCGGAGATATGGTTTTGCCGATCCCCGCCTTGAGCGCATAGCCCCGGATCAGTTTCCAAAGCCCCTGCCGCGTGAACTTGCCGCCGAGCCGGGTCAAAAAAAGGCTCGCGCTGGCTGTCGAGTTTTTGAAAACCGGCCGCGCGTCGGCCAAATAGGTTTTCAGGCATGCGCCGGCCTGGCCGCCGAACGGGACCACGCGCATCTTGTTGCCCTTGCCTTGGCAGCGGACGTATCCGGCGTCGAAATGCACGTCTTCGATTCGCAAATCGGCCGCTTCCGAAACGCGCAATCCGCAAGCGTACATCAGTTCGAACAGGGCCCGATCGCGACAGGAAATACGGCTGTCCCCGGCCGTGGCGGCCAACAGTCGGTCCACTTCCTTGACGGACATGACCGATGGCAACGTCTTCCAGAGTTTCGGGGAGTCCATGACCTCGGTCACGTTGCGGTCGAGCAGCCGCTCGCGGCAAAGCCAGGCGAAAAAGACCTTTACGGCTACCAGCCGGCGCGACAGCGAGTTCACGCCCAAACCGCGCTTCTTTTCGCTCATCAGGTAGTCCAGCACGTGGGAACGATTCACTTCGTTGAACGCCGCCAAGCGTCGGCGCTCCAGATAGGTCCAGAAAGAATTCAAATCCTGAAGATAGGCTTGCCGGGTATTGTCGCTCAGCCCGCGCTCCAGTGTCACATAGTCCAAATACTGTTCAATCAGCGGATTCATCGTGGTCGAGCGCAGGCGGCATGTTGACT
>SLMC01000024.1 GCA_007133745.1 Kiritimatiellia bacterium | reverse complement strand
GTGCGTTGCGGAATATCCGACAGAAAAAATCGCCGTTTCGGCTTTCTGTCATTGTTCCAACATTCCCCACAGAAACCTGAATACTCTCGGCGAAGCTGGCTAGGGCTACGAGATGGCGCCGATCCGGATATTGATGTTTTTGCGCTCCTCGAGGCGTTCGGTGGTGCCGTCCTTGATCCAGAGGATGCGGTCGGATTTGTCCAGCATTTTGTGGTCGTGCGTGGCGGTGATGACGGTCATGCCCATTCGGTCGCAGCAGTCGCGCAAAATATTGATGACTTCCTCGCCGGTATGCAGGTCGAGGTTGGCGGTGGGTTCGTCGGCCAGCATGATGGTGGGTTTCATGGCCAGGCCGCGCGCAATGGCGATACGCTGCTGCTGACCGCCGGAACACTCGGTAGGGCGGTGATGGAGTCGGTCGCCGAGTCCGACGGATTCCAGCACGTCTTCGGCGCGTTTTTCGGCCGAGGGCGTATCCATCCCCGAAAAGGTGAGCGGCAGCATGACATTGCGCAAGGCGCTGAGCGAGGGAATCAGGTTGAACGCCTGGAAGATGTAGCCGATATGGTGATTGCGGAAGTAGGCCAACTGCAAGTTGGTCTGACGGGTCAGGTCGACCCCGCCAATGGAGACGGAGCCGCGCGAGGGTCGGTCCAGCGCGCCGATCATGTTGAACAGGGTGCTTTTCCCGGATCCGCTCGGGCCCATGACGGACAGGTATTCCCCTTTGAAGACGTTCAGGTTCATATCGTGAAGCGCGGCGACTTCCTGGCCGCCCATGCGATAGAGCTTGCTCAGGTTTCGGCATTCGATAATGACAGGTTTGCTGCTGGAACTCATGGCGATCCTTGAAACTTATTTTCGGGCGCCGCGCGGGCGTCGCGAATACTGTTATGATATGGCCTGTCCGGCGAGCGTGTTTGCTCGCGGGGCGGGCCGGTTAAAACGGGATTTTAATGACCGATTTGGCCAAAAAGTTCACTCCGACTGCGAAGACGGTGATCAGGCCCATGCCGCAACTGAACCCGGCGGCCAGGACGGGGATGTACTGGCGCCATTTGAGGCCGAATCGTCTTTGAAAGTAGAAACGGCCGATCATAGCGCCGATGAACTGGGTTTGCACGACATGGGGCAGGGTCTGGTTCAGGCCGCGGACCAGTCCGTACATGAGCGTGGTTGGCGCGGCAAACAGACCGGCGATTCCGAAAACGAGCAGTCCTGCGCTGGCGCCAATGAAGAGGTACAAAGGCCGGAAGGCCTGCTCGAACGTGCTGTAACGGCCAAGCGTCGAAGAGAAAATGATGCACTGATTGGCCGCTTGCAGTTCCCACATGCGTTCGGTAAACGGATAGGCCGGCGAGGGAACGGGATTGAGTTGCCAGATGAACTGGGCGAAGAAAATGGCGAACAGCAGCACGATCGGAATCAGAACGACTTCCGCTTTCCAGATGGATGAAAACTTGGTTCCGGTCAGCTCGGTTTGACGCCAGAATCGGGTTCGGGCGCCGTAATCGGCCAGAGGCAGGGGCAGGAACCAGACTCTGACGCCGCCCGTATATCCCGACAGGATGAAGGCGGCCTCGCGCACGAACGGGATTTGCACCACTTCGCCCACCATGCCCTCCAGTCGCGCGGTCACGTAGCTGACCAGCGGGGTGTACAGATAGGCGAAGAACAGCAGAACGACCATGACGCCGGAATGCCAGTCCATCAGCCAGCCGCTCAAAAGAATGTAGGTCAAGGATGTCACGATATAGACCATGAGCACATAGGCTCCCGGAATGTCGCCGCGTCCTTCGGGCACGCCGCCGAATTTCTCTTCGTCCCTTTGGCCGTGTGTCCGCGTCATTTTCTTTGCGCGGGCTTTTTTCACGCCTTTGTAGACCTGATAGAAGCCGATCAGGGCCAGGGCGATGGAAATGCCGATGGCGAAGCTGAAGTAGAAGTCGATATTGTTCTTGAACAGTGTCTTTACGGTGTCGTCGCCGGGTTCCCAACTGGTCAGGATGCCCGCCCGGTACAGGAAGGGATTGGCGACCAGTGTCACGATGACGCCGGCCATGCTGCCGACCATGGCGTAGAACGGCATGACCATGCCGATGATCATTTGGCCGAAGTTGAGGCTAAGCCCCATGGCTGCCGCCGGGAGAATATCCGCCGTCTTGTCCGTCCAGTCCACGAAAGGAATGGGCAGGATGACAATGGGTCGGCCAAGCAGGGCTTCGCTGATGGCCGGCAGCCCCATATAGATGGCGCCGAAGGACAAGCCCATGACGCCGCCGACGCTGAAGACGCGCCAGCGCCAGTTGTCGCCGACGTTCTTTCGTTTCGAGCCTTCCTCGCTCTGCTGCTCGACCAGCGCCATGACGCCCTGGGCTCCGACCGGGGCCATGGGGAAGGGGAGTTTTTCGATGTCGCTGGCGATGCGGAAGAACCCGTAGCTGAGGACGGTCGAGTTCAGGCGCCCCATCAGCCTCTGAAAGACGACTAGCGAAACGGCGGGCAGCCACTGAATCATGAAAAAGTTTCTTTGATCGAGCACATCGGGGTCGGTGGGCGCATACCAGATGGGCAGCCCCTGGGCGACGCCTTGTCCGATGGCGGCGCGGCTTTGAGCGAAAAACTGGTTGTAGATCAGGCCGCTGAACGGTTCGGCCATGACGGCCGAAGCCATGTAGAACAGGACAAACACTTCGGCGCGCGGCAGATGCTTGTGCGCGCGCCGCGCGACTTCGATGAAGAGAATGACCGTGACCCATTGCGCGGCGGGTCCCACGCCGGTGCCGGCCAGAAGCTGCATGTACATGGCGCCGGGCACCATGAGCAGCCCCACGAACAGCGCGCCAATCAGCGATGTCCAGGAGAAGCCCTCCTCGAATTTCGAGGGCACCAGCATTTGGTCCCGGAACATCTGAAGTTCTTTGTCTTCTCTTAAGTCTTTTGCCATGCCTGTCTCCCCAAAATCTGTTTCATGCCGTCAAGGGCCGATAACATCACGTTTCCGGAACGCCGTAATCGGCGAGGATGTCGGCCCGAGCTTCCCTCGGGAACCGATCCCAGCCGACAAGCGTGGTTTCCCGGTATTGCGCAGCCATGTCTTCGTCGACCGTTCTCCAAATCAGGAATTGCTTGCGCAGATCGTCGACGAACACGCGGTTGGCCCGCTGCCAGTCGCCATAGGTGCCGCTGCGCCGCCGGATCAGGATGCGCACTTCGTCGATGCCTTCCACGTCGCTGGGCTGGCTCAGCATGGTAAAGTTCTGTTCGATGCCCAAGTCGAACGGAGCCAGCGCCACGGACGCTGAAAAGCCGAGCATATCGTTTTCCTTTTGTCGGAGAATATGGCAGGCGTTGGTGGCGAAGGCGCCGATTGACGCGTCCGTATAGCCCTCGAAGTGTTCCATAAGGTAGCTGACGACGCCGGTCAAGTCGTATTCGGAGACGGTGAAGGGGAAACGGATGTCGAATACGTCTCCGATCGGGCTGGGCAGTTTCCATGCGCGCTGAATGCCGGGGTTGGCGGATTTTGCCGCCTTGATGGCCGGATAGATAGTGGATAGCAGCACGATGGCCATGACGATCAGGATGGTGGCTACCGCGTTCATGGAGCTGAAATTCATGGCGGGCACGGTGAAGTAGCCCAGTCGGCTGAACAGGGCCAGGGCTTTGGCCGCCACTTGTCCTACCAGATAGCCGCCCATGCCGCCGACCACGGCGTAAATGGCCGCCTCGGCGAAGAACAGCATGGCGACATGAGCCGGGGCCAGGCCCAGCGAACTGAAGGCGTAGATTTCGCGCTCGCGATCCGCTACGCTGCCGAGCATGGTGGCGAAAATAATGAGACCGCCCAGCACGACCGGGATGACCAGATCGCGAAAGCCGCTGGCTTCGAGCAAGGTCGAGAAGAAAAAGCGCGAGACCCCGTCTTGCGAGCCC
>SLMC01000248.1 GCA_007133745.1 Kiritimatiellia bacterium | reverse complement strand
CTTGTCTGTCATGGTCTATCCGTCCTCCGCCTTGTCAACTCGCACCGTGCGCGTTATCCAATCCGTTTCCCGCGCGACAGCGGGCCCTTGTTCCTGTTCGCCGTCGCATGCGCAATCCGCAAGGCCATCGGCGACACAAACGCATTGGACAGAAACGCACCGGAATAGTCAAAGCAAAACGGGGGACAATAGGCACAGACCCCAACGGTGTGCTGTTGTTCCGGAAAACAATTGTTCTGTCGTCAATGATTCTGTCTTCTTCTTTGTGGCTGCATCAGTTCCGTAGCGAACAAGAAGATTAGGGCGAAAGATTAGGGGGCGTTACGGCCATAGATGTTAAGCTAAGAACGTGAAATTCTCAGCTTACCCGACCCTACCGGTACAGTGGACCGAGCGCTTCGCAGGCGCGAAAATCGTCGCCGCCGAACCGATCCCAGAGCGTGGGCCGGAACACATCCTCGGGCGCCACGTTGTGCATATCCAGCGGTATGCGCAACATGGCGTTCAGCGTGGCCAGGTCGCCGCCGATATGACCGAAGCTGTTGCCATCGTGGTTGGGGCCAATCCGGTTCATGTACTCGAACGCGCTCATGCCGCGCGGCGCCCAGTAGGTTTCCGGCCAGGTCGGATCGGTCGTATCCCGCACATGGTCGGCCACATTCGACGGCAGTTCAACGGTGTCGCCTTCGACCACCGAACAGGTCCACCGCTCGCCGATCGCATTGTAGCGATAGGCGGTCATCGGCATGCCGCCCGGCGTGCGGTAGCGACTGGACAGGCCGTCGCCGGGAAAATATTGCAGGTTGGCGCCCATGAACAGCGTGCCGGCCCTCGCCTGCTCCATCAGCGCCTGGCCGAGTTCGGGGCGGTCGCGCAAGCGCGCCGCCACGTCATGAACCGATGCGGACGGCGGCAGCCCCGCGATGGCGAAAGGATCCACCGCGTAATCCAGCGCGCCGGCGCCCGAATTGCGCTTGTCGATAAATCCGTCGGGAACCGATTCCTCGACCGACACGCCCGTACGCGCCAGCACGCTGGCCGGCGTCCAGCAGGTGCGGATATCGGCGAAAAGCTGCGGCAAACCGGTCAGCAACTGTGCGGCCAGCATGCCGATCGCGTTCTTGCAGTCGTTTTCCGTGGCCACAATGAACGGCGGACGCCGGCCGGACCAATCAAAAGAACTGCACAGCAGCGCTTCGGTCAAATCGAAGTTGGGGTGGGCGTCCGTCCAGGCGCGCTGGCCCTGCGTACCGGCAGCCAGCGCATGGCAGCCCTGCGCCCGCTCCACGTCCCGATCCGCCAGCTTCGGGTTGCCGATCATCATGTCCCGAACAATCAGCGTCATGCTCAGACACGCTTTCAGCAAATCGTCCGGCGGCAACGGCCGGTGGCCGGCCCCGAAATCGAACGCGAAATCGCGTTTCATGACGCGAAACGCCGTCTCCAATTCTTCCGCATCCAGGAAACTCTCGTCCATGCGAGCGCGAATGGCGGACATGTCCACCGAGACCGTACCCATACCGAACCCGTTCTGCAGCATGTTGCGCCGCACATCGGACCCGATAATGCCCATCGACACGCCGCCCAGCGCCAGATAGTTCTTGCCGCGCATTTCCGCCACGGCGCAGGCCGCGCGCGCGAAACGCAGCAGCCGTTCGGCCGCATAGGGGGCGATCGGACCCGACTCGTCCTCCAGATCCGGATTGTAAACGGAAAAGATCGGACGCATCTTCTCGTCCATGGCCGCGCAAAAAGCCTTGAGCCAGACAGCGCCGGGCCGGTCGGTCTGATTGAGCCCGTAGGCCGCTTGCGGCCATTCGGACGAGCCCAGCCCCATGCAGGCGGACATCAGCTCGTCGCTGTAGGCCCACGACCGCGACACCCAGATGTTGGCGCATACGCCTTCGCGAATATAATGCGCCTGCGCCAGCGCGCCGGTCCGCGCGCCATACACGATTTCCGGCGCAACCACGACACGGGGCGGCAGGCCGTCGTACAGCCGCACATGCTCTTCCAGCAAACACGCCACACGCTCGACCATCGCCCACGTAGCAGCCTGATTGTCCTCGTACGCCCCGGTCCGTCCGTCAGCCACCGGCGTAATCGCCAGCGTCGGAATCTGACCGGGCAAACGCCGATCCACCGGCGCAAACCCGCGCGCCTGCGTTTTCCTGTCCGTGAAATCCATTGTCCGATTCATACGCTCCTTTCCGTCCCGAATCATGAAACGGAATCCGTAAACTTTGCCGTAAACTGCACCGTGCCGCCCGCCGGCCTTGCGTGTCCGCCGAAGCCTGCAAGGCGAAGGCTGGGTGTCGGTGGAAACAAACGTTGAGGGGGGCGCTGCGTCCTCCTCTCTCAACTTCCTTCACCACCGGCGCAAGGCCGGCGGGATCGAGAAAATGTGCCAAATCATTTTCCGAAAAACAGCCCCAATCCCCTGCCGAGTTAAGGAAACCTGAACTTATCCTGTCACTGTTCACTGCTCTCTGCTCGCGCGCCTCACAGCATGATCGAGCCGCCTTCCGCCAGTGTCGCGCGCACCGCCTGCGCGTCGCTGGCGGCGACATCGCCGCCGTTCCGGATCGCCAAGGCGCACGCCACCCCGGCGGCTTCGCCGGTCTGATTCAGATTCACCATGACCCGCGCGGCGCTGTAAGCGGTCGGATCGGCATCCAGCATGCGCCCGGCCAACGCCAAATTGGCCACGCGGTCCTGCAGCAGGCAACGCAACGGAATTTGATAGAAGGTCGGGTCTTCCGGGAGCGGATCGCGCCAACGCCCTTTTTCACCCGAGCGACCCCGCTCGCGAATGACGCTTTCGGTCCCGTCCAAATAACGAAACGTCACGCCCGGACCGTCGGCATGATGTATATCCACGCGATAGGAACCGTTGGCGATGGCATCGTCGAAAGGACGCCCGAAAAGCACATCGTCGCCGGTCAAGCGATAACGCATCCTGAAACGACGGCTTTCGCGCACGCCCAGCGCGGCGGCCAAATCGGCAAGAGCAATGCGCTTATCGGACGGACCGTACGCGCGTATGACATCCATGATGGCGCGCACCTGACGTCGCCCCTCGATTTCGGCGCGCGTCAGTTGCTCGGCATCGGACGCATCCGTGTTGAACACATGCGTGTCGGCGCGCAGTTTCATGCCGGGCAAGCCCGGGATGGCCGATCCCCAGCCCCAATCCTTTTCCAGCCCGAACTCGTGCCCGTGCTCCTGAACCGCCACCTGCCAGTCGAAGTCGCCCAATGCATCCAGCCCGAAAATCTTCGCGCACAGCGTCGGCGGCTGCAGGCCCGGCCCCAGCTCGAACGGCAGCCCGAGATCGCGAGCGAGATCGCCATCGCCGCTGGCATCCACGAACTGACGCGCCCGTATGGCTTTCCGTCCGTTCTTGTTCTCGACAATCACGGCGGTCAACCGCCCGTCTTCGAGCACGGGCGCGCAATAATAGGTGTTCAAAAAAGGAACGATTCCATGGCCGAGAACCCACTCGTCCAGATCGATCTTCAACTCTTCCGTGTTCATCCGAAAAGCGGCGGACACCGTCGAACAGTCCTGCACCGCATCGCGTTTCTTGAGTCGCTCGACCATTTCCAGCGTCAAACCGCCAATGATGGGTCGCTGCCCTTCGGTATCGTGCAGACTATGCCAGATATTCACGGCGCCGGCCGTCGCCATGCCGCCGAAACAGTTCTGCTTATCAATGATCGCCACGCGCGCGCCCAGCCGTGCCGCGCGCACGGCGGCAAACACCCCCGTGCAACTCCCGCCCACCACCACAAGATCCGTCTCGTGCACGCAATCGACTGTTCGTTCAGGTTCCTTGACGGATAACAGCATATCACTCCTCCCTAAGGCGACCTTTGAAAGGGATTAGGTGTTAGGGATTAGGCGTTAGCCACTAACTCCTAGCCCGTAACCCCTAACCCCT
>SLMC01000198.1 GCA_007133745.1 Kiritimatiellia bacterium | reverse complement strand
CATGCCGACGACGCAATTGCAGATGATTTGGCCGGACGGACGGAAGGCGCCGCGCAAGCAGACGTTGCGTGGCTATGGTGTGCGCCCGTTTCGGGCTGGGGATGAACAGTCCTGTTGCGCCTTGATGGCTGCGGCCGGATTCGAGGGCTGGGACGCGCAACGGTTGGCCGAATGGCGCGACAAGGCCTTGCCGGACGGCATTCTTGTGGCGGAACACAAGGCGTCGGGCGTTCTGGCGGCAACGGCCATGGCCGTGCATCGTCCGCAGCCCCTGCATCCGTCGGGCGGCGAGCTGGGCTGGGTGGCCGCACGGCCCGAACATGCCGGCAAGGGACTCGGCTTGGCGGTCTGCGCGGCGGTCGTGCGCAGATTCATGGCCGCCGGATACAAGCGAATCTATCTGCAGACCGACGACGAGCGGCTGGCCGCTCTACGGATCTATATGCAGTTGGGCTTCGTGCCGTTTCTCTGCGCGGGCGACCATGCCGACCGCTGGAAACGGGTCTTCGGCAAGCTGGGCCTGCGGTTTTCCAAGCGTCATTGCGTTCAGGCGCCTGTAGCGCGAGCCGCGGCCGTGCGCGCAAGCATTCCTTGGCGGCAAACGGCGGAAAAGCGCGAGCGGCTGCGCATCTTTCGCGAGGAACTGGACGATTTCCTGCCCGAACGCATCCTCGATTTCCATGTGCATGTCGCGCCACGCGGCGTTTTCCCCGCCAACACGCCTTATCGCTGCGCCGGCCATCCGCTGACGAAATACGACCTGACCGATTTGGCCGCCGATCTGGATGCGACCTATCCGGGTCGGGAAACAAAGGCCGTTTGTTTCGGGTTCCCCAGCGTCGAGTACAACCGCGTCCGCAACGATCGCTATCTGGCCGAACAATGCGACCGAAAACGCTTTTTCCCGTTCCGCCTCTTCGATCCGAACGAAGCCGATCCGAACGCCGTGCGCGCGAACATTGTGGCGGGTCGGTTTCTCGGTCTCAAGCCGTACCTGAACTACGTGCGCAAGCCGAACCCGAACGATGTCGAGATCCGCGAGATGCTGCCGGCCTGGATCATGGAGATTGCCGACGATCTGGGTCTCATCGTCATGCTGCATATTCCGCGCACGGCCCGGCTGGCCGATCCGCTGAACAGGCGTCAGATCGTCGCGCTCTGCCGAACCTACCCGAACGCGAAAATCGTTTTGGCCCATATCGGGCGCGCTTATTTCATGAAAAACATCGTTGGCTACCTGGACGAGCTGAAGGATTTGCCCAATCTCTGGTACGATCTGGCCATGGTGAACCATTGGGAGGTCATGGAATATCTGTTTCGCACCGTGTCCCCGGACAAGGTTCTGTACGCGACCGATGCGCCGATCGCCTTGGCGCCGGGCAAGTCGGTCGAGATTAACGATCAGTACACCTATGTGACGCCCGTGCCGTGGAATATCTCGATTTCGGACGATCACAAAAAATTGGTCTTTACCTCGTTCCTGTACGAGGAACTGCGGGCCATTCGCAAGGCGGTGGAGCGGCTGGGTCTGGGACAATGTTTCGTGCGTGGGCTCTTTTACGACAACGGCATGCGGCTATTGGGCGTTCGGGGAAAAACAGCGTCAACCGATCTCTGGACGAATGGAGAGCGTCCGGGACGGTTGCGCGGCCATAATGCGAATTGCTGACAAAAACGGCTTGTTTGCCGGAATTTGCACTGGTCTTTCCCTGAAAAAAGTGAAAGGGTTTGCCTGTGAGGAGAATGTTTTCGACAGGAGACAAAGCGATGGGGAAGACTATTGTCGGGAAAATCATTGAAGGGCATTTGATGCGGGGCGCGCCGAGGGCGGGCGAGGAGATCGCGATTCGCATAGACCAGACGCTGACCCAGGACGCGACGGGGACCATGGCCTACCTGCAGTTCGAGGGGATGGGGCTGGACCGCATCCGCACGGAACGATCGGTCAGCTATATCGATCACAATACGATACAGGTCGGGCCGGAGAATGCGGACGATCATGCCTATTTGAAGTCGGCGGCGGCTCGGTTCGGGGCCGTTTTTTCGAAGGCGGGCAACGGGATTTGCCATCAGGTGCATCTGGAACGGTTTGGCGTTCCGGGCAAGACGTTGCTGGGTTCGGATTCGCATACGCCGATGGGGGGCGGACTCGGCATGCTGGCGATGGGCGCGGGCGGGCTCGATGTGGCGGTGGCGATGGGCGGCGGGGCTTTTACGCTGACGATGCCGAAGGTGGTTCGGATCGAGCTGAAAGGCCGCTTCAAACCCTGGGTATCGGCCAAGGATGCGGTTCTGAAAGTTCTCGAGCTGTTTTCGACCCAAGGCAATGTGAACACCGTGTTCGAGTATGCCGGGCCCGCTTTGCGGCATTTGGATGTGCCCGAGCGCGCGACGATCGCCAATATGGGTGCGGAATGCGGCGTAACCGCGTCGGTGTTTCCGAGCGACGAGACAACGCGTGTGTTTCTGGAGGCGCAGGGGCGCGCGGCGGCTTGGACGGAACTGACCGCCGATCCCGATGCGGAGTACGACCGGACCGTGACTATCGATCTGTCGCAACTGGAGCCGTTGGCGGCCGCGCCGCATTCCCCGGGAAACATCGTGACGGTGGCGTCCTTGCGCGGTCTGCGGGTGAATCAGGTTTTGATCGGCTCGTGCACCAACGCGTCCTATCGCGATTTACGGCGGGTGGCCGACATTCTGCGGGGTCGCAAGGTGGCGTCGGATGTGGCGCTGGGCATCGCGCCGGGTTCGCGACAGGTCATGAGCATGCTGGCCGCCGACGGACGGCTGGCGGCGCTGATCGATTCGGGCGCGCGCATACTGGAAAGCGCGTGCGGATTCTGTATCGGCAACTCGCAGTCGCCGGAAACCGGCGCCGTCTCGTTCCGCACCTCGAATCGCAACTTTGAAGGGCGCTCCGGAACGCCGTCGGCCCGCGTCTATCTGGTCGGTCCGGAGACGGCCGCCTTGGCGGCGCTGACCGGACGGGCCACCGTGCCGGACGACGTGCCGGACTTGACGTATCCGCGCGTACCGACACCGAAAGCCTATCCGCATGACGATGCCTTGTTCGAGTTTCCCGACGCAAGCGCCCTCGGCAAGGCGGACCTGGTCAAGGGACCGGGTATCGGGCCGCCGCCGAAGAACGGACCTTTGCCGGAAACGCTGGCGGGCGTGGCGGCCGTCAAGGTGGGGGACAACATAACGACCGATCATATCATGCCGGCCGGTCCGCGGCTGAAGCACCGGTCCAACATCGAAACGTACAGCCGGTTTGTTTTCGAACATGTGGATCCCGAGTTTGCGGCGCGAACGCGCGAGTTGCGCGATGCCGGCGAGCACGGCTTCATTGTGGCGGGCGAATCCTACGGACAAGGATCGAGCCGCGAGCATGCGGCGCTGTGCCCGATGCATTTGGGCGTCAAGGCCGTGATCGCCAAGTCGGTGGAACGGATTCATCTGGCGAACCTGATCAACTTCGGGATCGTGCCGCTGACCTTTGTCAGGGCGGCCGACTACGACCGGATCGCCGCTGGCGACCGGGTACGCCTGGCCGACATCCGCGCCTCGCTTCAGGAACGGCGTCCGCTTGCGCTGGAGAACGAGACACGCGGCGAAACCATCCCGTTAAAGACAGACCTGACCGAACGCCAGATCGCCATTCTGATCGCGGGCGGACGGATGAACCTGGAAACGGCTGTCGAATAGAGTGGAAAGTAAAAAAATCGGATTTCCTTAAGCCAAGCGCTTGACGCCGTCCAAAGCGTGCGCTATCTTGCCCCCGATTTATTGAGCGATGGAGAAGCTTCTTATGTTGGATTTGCCGTTAACGATGCCGACCGGGGTGGTGCCGGTCATGATCGGTCCGCTCTCCGCGATCATTCCCATTTTGTGGGGCATGCTGGTTTTTATCGCCGCGCGGTTCGTGGCCATGTTCAAGCCGGCCTCGCTGAAAGT
>SLMC01000002.1 GCA_007133745.1 Kiritimatiellia bacterium | reverse complement strand
CGGTTTTCTCCATCATCTCTCGGACCCTCTTCCCGCGCGCTGTGCCTAACATTTGCTTGATAAGTCAGTTCTAATGCTTTTTCTTGTAGGGGGTAGCAGCGCTTCTGTCTTCTCCCCTGTTTTAAGCCGCGCATCGTTCTAATCCACCAGAGATTAGGGCGAAAGATTAAGGCGAAAGATTAGGGCTCAAGATGCAAACCCCTTAATCTTTTGCCCTAATCTTTCGCCTTAATCTTCCCTTGCCCACTTCCTTGCGGGACGCCGCACCATTTTGGGCAAAGCCAACAGGGTTTTGCGGCAATAAAAAGAAGGTCTTGCCGTGTTGACGCATACGTTTAATCGACGGTGATTTACACGTCTTGTTCTCAATCCTTGTAAAAACGTATGCCCCCCCGTCCAGACTTAGATCAGATCGTCCAGCAGTCCGTGGCGTTCGGCATCCTTGACCCATTGCCATTCGGTCCGGATCATGGCCTGGCGCCGGGCGGGGGTATTGTCGTCGGCGCCGGCGAGATGATGGAGGCCGTGTGCGAGATAGAGGGCCAGCTCGCGCGCGGGCGACGAGGCGGCGCGGCGGGTTCCCTGTCGCCAGGCTTCTTCGACATTGACGAAAATCTCCGCCGAACAGCCTTCCGGTTCGCCCGGCAGAGCGTCGTAGCGGACGCTGATGGTGTCCGTGACGCTGTTCCGCGAGAACCAGTCTCGGTTAAGCGCGCTCATGGTTTCGTCGTCGGTCAGGACGAGCGAGATATCGCGCCAAACCGTGTCCGGGGTCGCTGTTTCAAGGCGTTGGGCCAGTCGCCGAAGCAGGGCCCGGATCTTTGTCCGGTTTAGCGGCTGCGGGCTTTGCCGATGGTTTATCGCGAGTTTCATCTTTTGGATAGGGTGTTCTGCCGTGCAGCATGTTCGCGAGCGAAAAGACGAAGGAACGCTTGATTTTGGCGATTTCCGACAAGGTCAAATCGGATTCGTCCAATTGCCCGTCTTCGATCCGCATGGCGACGATATCGTTGACGAGCCCCTCGATATTGGCCGGGGTCGTCTTTTCCATGGAACGCGAGGCGGCCTCGACGGCGTCCGCCAGACAAACCAGGGCGGATTCACGGGACGATGGTTTCGGGCCCGGGTAGCGGAAGTCGTTTTCGTTGACATAGGATTTTCCGTTGCCGTTTTCCTTGCCTTCCAGTCCGAGCTCGAGCTGGCTCTTGGCTTTGTAGTGGAAATAGGAAATGAGGCTGGTTCCGTGGTGTTCGCGCAGAATGCGCCGTATGGATTCGGGCAGTTTGTGCAATAGGGCCAGACTGATGCCCTCCTTGACGTGGGCGATAATGACCAGCGCGCTCATGCTGGGCGGAATATCGTCGTGCGGATTGCTTTTGTGCATGATGTTTTCGGTGAAAAAGTCGGGTTTGGTCAGCTTGCCGATATCGTGAAAATACATGGCTGTGCGGGCGAGCAGAGAATTGGCGCCGATTTCGTCGGCCGCCGCCTGGGCCAGCAGGGCGGCGACCAGACTGTGGTGATAGCTGCCGGGCGCCTCGAGCGCCAGCCGCTGCAGCAGGGGATGGCCGAGATCCGACAGCTCGAGCAGCGAAATGTCGGAGGTGATGTTGAACAGCGCTTCGAACAGAGGCAGCAGCAGCAGCGTCGCTACGGCGCAGACAAAGCCGCTGGCCAGGCAGGCCAGAATCTGCGCCAGAAACCCATGTATGGACGGGTCGGCATGGGGCCAGTTCAGCGTCGTCAAGGCCAACAGACAGAGGACGCCGAACGATCCCGCCAGAAAGCCGATTTTCAGCGCCTGGGCCCGTTTGCGGATGCCGCGCGAAAAAAGCGCGACGACAATCGCGACCGCTACGGCTGTGGCGAAAATGGCGAACCGGCGCTCGGGCGACGCAGCCATGCTCATGGCCAGTCCGCTCCAGCCTCCGACCGCCACCGCCGCAGGCGCGCTCAGCAGCGTCGCGGCCAGCATCGGCGCCAGAACGAAAGGCAGCGAAAATGCCGCCACATCGGGCGGGAAACCGGGCAACGTGTCTCCCGTGTACAACAGCAGCTTGGCCGAAACGATGGACAGCAGGGCGATCGCCGTCAGCAGCAGAACCGATCCGGGGTTGTCCAGCAGGCGAGGCCGAACGATTTTCAGGAACAAACCTGTCGCGAACAGACCCGCCATCAGAAAAACGGCGTTCCCGGCCATGACCGGAAAGGATTGGGGGGCCGGGGATAAACCGAGCATCGCCTCGAAATGCAGTATGGCCAGCGTGACCGCCCACAGCGAAAAAACAGGCAGCAGCCGCACCGAGGGCCGGTCCTTCCAATGCCTTTTCCTGGACGCCATCTGCGTGGACCGCTTTTCCCGCTTCAGGGTCTGGCGCGCCCGCGTTTTTGAAACGAGTTCTTTCATAAAGGCGCGTATAGTGCGAAGTTCGCGCCACAATGTAAAGGATAATCGCCACCGGAATTATCGGCTTGCGGTAAGCGGGGCAAGCGGGTAGTTTATGGGCATGGAAACAGTGTCCATCCATGTCTTGCTGGGCGAAGACGATTACCGGGTTGCCGAAAAAGCCCGGGAAATCCTCGACCACTATGTGCCGCCGGATCAGCGCGAATTCGGACTCGAAATCGTGGACGGCCGCGTCTCGCTCGCCGAGGAGGGCGCGCGCGCGATTCGGCAGTGCGTCGAGTCGCTCCGCACACTGGGTTTTTTCGGGAACCGCAAGCTTGTCTGGCTGCGCGACGCCGATTTCTTCCGGGAAAGCCCTCTGGGTCGGACCGAGCTTGTCAAGGCGGCGGTTCAGGATTTGACCGATACCGTCAAGGCCGGGCTGCCGCAGGATCAAACGCTGATGATCACGGCGCCCAAAATGGACAAGCGCCTGGCTTTCACGAAGGCCTGTCAAGCGGCCAAGGCGCGCTTTTACGACTTTTCTCCGCCCGATAGACCTAAGGAAGCGCTGCGACAGGCCTCGGTACAGTTGCGCCAAGTCTTGGATAAGACAGGTTTGCGCATGACTGGCGCGGTCGAGGCGGCTTTTCTGGAAAAGGTCGGGACGGAAACCCGGCAAATGGTGAACGAGGTCGAAAAACTGGCCGTGTATCTCGGAGACCGACACACGGTCGAACTCAAGGATTTGGCGGATGTCGTGTGCGCCTCGCGAGAAGCGCCAGCCTGGGATTTGCTGGATGCCGTGGGCGCGCGCGATCTGGACAAGTCCTTGCGATTGCTCCGGCAGTTGCTGTTCCAGAGCGGCAAGGAATCTCCTATCGGGCTGATCCATTTTCTGGCGGGGCGCATTCAGGAATGGATTGTGTACCGTCAGGCGCTGGATCGCGGATGGGTGCGTTCCGATGGCGGTGCCAAGTTCAAATGGGGGCGGGTGCCCGAAACCGCGCGCCGGGTTTTGACGGAAGATCTTAAAAAAAACCCGATGGCTGTCCACCCCTTTCGGGCTCATATGTTGGCGCAACAGGCCGCGCATTACGCCATGTCCGAATTGACCGAAGCCTATCGTGCCGTCGTCAACGCTTGCGAACAGATGGTAACGGGTCGCGCACCCGCCGCATTAACGTTGGAATTGCTGCTGATCCGCCTCCTGGCACCTAGCCCGAATGGCACTTAGTGCCATTCCAGACAGACTCTAATTAGTTGATGAAATCGCCGTTTCGGCTTGCTATCATTGTTCCAACATTCCCCCATTCCATTATTCCATGGGATGACAGTGAACTAATTATGAACAGGCCCCCTGCCGCCTCGTGCGGCAGGAGCCGGAGATTGAGGCGGAAAGGCGCGCCTTTCCGCCCCAATCTCCCGTTCCCGCGACGCAAGGTCGCGGGGGACGCCGTCATAATGAGAACAGCTGATAGGTTGAAACGCCTCAGGCCATCCTGGCTTTAAGGAACTCGGCCAGTGCGCCTACGGTTTTGACATGGGTCATTTCTTCGGCGTCGAAATCCACGCCAAACCCTTG